>CAZMPV010000023.1:0-16243 GCA_964567985.1 uncultured Gemmatimonadaceae bacterium | reverse complement strand
GCCCGGACGCTGGCGCTGAACTTCGAGACGTACCTGCCCGAGGACCTCCTGGTGAAGGTGGACCGGTGCAGCATGGCCCACGGGCTGGAGCTCCGGTCCCCATTCCTCGACACCGAGGTGGTGGAGTTCGCCGCCGCCCTCCCGGACCGCTACCGGATCCGGGGGACGACGCTCAAGTGGCTCCTCAAGGAGGCCTTCCGGGAGGAGATCCCCGACGAGATCCTGTCCAGAGGGAAGATGGGCTTCGGGATCCCCCTGCCCGAGTGGTTCCGGAACCAGTGGCGGCCCCTCCTCGAGGAGCGGGTCCTGGCCGACGACGCCCGGATCTGGGCGTGGCTCGAGCCGGAGCCGGTCCGGGCGATGGCGGACGCCCACCTGGAGGGCCGGGCCGACTTCGGCCACCAGCTCTGGGCGCTGCTGACCCTGGAGGAGTGGCTGAGGCGGGGGCGGTACACGGAGCCCCGATGAACGGAGCGTGGAGCCGCCGTGTTACCCCGCCTCGCTCACCGGGAGCGGGCGAAAGACCAGGTTTACGAAGGGGCGGGCCTCGGCGCCTCGGACGACCTGTTCGGGCTCCGTCCGTCCGGTGAACGTGGGATCGTCGGCTTCGGTGAGCCGATATCCGAGGGCGTAGAGGCGTTCGAGGAGCTCGCCGGGATCCGTGCCGGCTGCGCGGAGTCCAGCCGGCCAGAACTCCATCTCCAGGACCGGCCGATCGCGGAGGAGCGTCTCCTGCGCTCCCTCCAGCACTTGGCCTTCGAGCCCCTGGACGTCCATCTTCACTAGATCCGCGGAGAGGCCCGTCGCACCGAGGAGCTCGTCGAGGGTCGTGAGGAGAACTTCGATTCGATCCCGGCTCTGGGTGGAGACGTTCTCGGCGGTGAGCGTGTGGCCGCCGAAGTTCCAGCGGTCCAGGTGGAGGACGCCGGTGCCCGGGCGAGCCGCGAGGCCCACGGCAGCGATCTCGACGTTGGACGCTTCGTTGATCCGGACGTTGGCCTCCAGAAGCGCCAGGTTCAGAGGCTCGGGCTCCACTGCGATGACGCGGCCTTCCGGGCCGACGAGGCGGGAGAAGAGGAGCGTGTAGACCCCGACGTTGGCCCCGATGTCGACGACGACGTCGCCTGGCTGGACGAGCCGACGCAGGAGGGTCTCCTCGTCGGCGTCGTGCGATCCCCGGGTCAGGAGCTCGGGAACCATGATCTCGTCGTCGGCGTCCAGGACCAGGACCTGCTCTCCGAGGGAGATCCGGATGAGCCCCCTGGGCTTCACGACCCGATACAGGATCCACGAGAGTCGCTCGATGCCGGGAATGGAGCGTTCCGATTCCCGGCTCCATTCCAGCAGGCGCTTGGCCAGGCCGGTCAGGCGGCGTCGGAGCGGCCCCAGGGGTCGGGCGGCGTCCAGGACCCGGTCGGCCGTGGGGCCCTCCGGTCGATCCCTTCGCTTCAACGGTGCTTCATCCATGAAGGGCGGCCTCGAACCGGTCGAGGGCGCCGTCCCACGTGAAGGCGCCGGCCGTCGACCGCCCGCCCCTCACGAGCCGTCCGCGCAGGTCCTCGTCCGCCAGAGCCCGGCGGATCGCCCGGGACAGGGCTTCCGGGTCCTCCGTCGGAACGCCCAAGCAGTTCTCGCCGGGCCGGGCGTAGGCCCGGCATCCTTCGTGGAGGGTCGTAACCACCGGGGTCCCGGCTGCCATCGCCTCCAGGGCGGGGAGCCCCCATCCCTCGGCCCGGGAAGCGCAGACGTAGACCCTGTGGGTGGCGTAGAGCTCGGCCATTTCCCGGTCGGAGAGGCCGGAGCGGCGCTCGAGACCGCCCGGCGGCCGCCGGGCCGGCTCGGTGCCGGAGACCAGTGTGACTTCCGTGACGACGTCCGCGTCGGCCAGCAGCTTCATGGCGTCGACGAACTCGGGCCATCCCTTCCGCTCGATGGGTGCTCCGACGAAGAGGATTCCTTGCGGGTCGTCCGCGGACGGTGCGTCGAAGAAGGCAGGCTCGAGGCCGGAATGGATGACGTGGAAGCGCTCCGGCCGGCGCGCGCGCCCGTGAAACCGGGCGCACGCGTCGGATACGGCCACCACCGCGTCCGCCATCCACACACCCCGGCGGAGGAGACCCAGCTCGAAGGGGAGACCGACGAACATCTCCGGGTAGTCCTGCGCGAGCCAGACCACGCGGCCAGCCCGACGGAGAACCTCGACCGCCCACGCCACCGGAAGCGTCGGGGTCCAGGTGGCGACGAGGACCTCCGGATCGTCGATCGCCCGGACGGCCCGGGTCGCCGCCCGCAGGTAATCCAGCCTGGAGGAGGGAAACCCGTCCAGGCCGAGGCTCCGCACGGGCACGTCGCCGTAGAAAGCGCGGGAGGCCACCGGCCCCACCGAGACGACCCGAGCCTCATGACCCCGGTCCCGGAGGCCCCGGGCGTAGCGACCGATCACCCGGTCACCCCCGTAGGTCGCGGCGGTGGCGACGATGAACGTGGCATTCATGGTCCGAACCCGTGACATTCAGCGCGGAACGGGAGATGGGAGCTATACCGGCGGCACACGGCGACCCGGCGCCGGCGGGCATCTGCTCGATCGAAACAAGGTAAGGGACCGCTTTGGCAGCGCGACAGAATTCAGAGGCGGTCGGGGACGTCGCTCCGGCTGACAGCGACCCGACGCCGCTCGAGCGGGATGTGCCGGAGCGGCGGCTCGTCGTCCTCTCCCAGGGCTCGTGGCAGCGCTCGATCGTGGATCGGAACGCCCTGGACCGGCTGCACGTCTCCCGGGCGCCCGACGTCTTCGACCACACACGGTATATCTTCTTCCCCGTCGAGGAGGAGGCCCGCCGGGACGTGGATCCCACGCTCACCGTCCACGAGCTTTCCGGCCGTAGCCTCCCCGGAGTCCTCGGACGCATGACCTGGCTCGACCGGGCGTGGCGCCTGGCGACCGGCTTCAGGGCGATCCTCCGCCTCGCCCGGGAGGAGGGACCGGAGGCGGTGTACGCCACGGATCCCTTCCTCCCGGGCGTGCTGGGATGGGGCCTCTCTGTCATCCTCGACGTTCCCCTGGTGGTCGCCGTCGTCTCCGACTACCGGCTTTCCTGGGACGTCGGCGGCGTGAACCCCATGCCGATCCTTCCGCCCGGGATCGCCTTCGCGGTCCAGCGCCGGATCCTGGGGGCGGCGGACATGGTGTTGGTGGACCGGGAGTACTACCGGGACGCGGCCGTCCGAGCTGGCGCTCCCCGGGACCGGGTCCGCATCGCCCCGTGCTACGCGGATCCGGTCTTCCACGAGGCGGAGCCGGATCCCGACGTGTGGACGACGCTGGAGATCCCGGACGAGCGACCCGTGGTGTACGTGGGCCGGCTGAGCCCCGAGAAGTACTCCATGGACCTGCTCGACGCCTTCACCCGGATCGCGGAGTGCTTCGAAGACCGCCATCTGGTGGTCGTAGGGGGAGAGGGCCCGGAGCGGGAGCCGTTCCTCGACCGGGCGAGGGCCCGGGGTCTGGCCCGCCGGGTCCACCTCCGGGAAGGGTTGGACCGGCTGGGGGTCTTCTCCGCCATGGCCGGGGCCGGGGTGGTCCTCGCCCCCCATGCCGGGTACACCCTCCTGGAGGCCGCCCTGGCGGGGGCTCCCATCGTCGCCTACGACTACGAGTGGCACCCCGAGGTCGTCGAGGACGGCGTCACCGGCCGTCTCGTGGAGTACCGGGATCCTGCGGCGATGGCGGACGCCGCCCTCGAGATTCTGGGCGATCCGGAGTTGGGGGAGCGCCTTGGACGCGCGGCCCGGGAATATTGTCGTCGGGAGCACCGAATCGATCGAACCCGGGAGGCCATCGCGCGCCACTTCCGGGAGCTGCTGGGAGTCAAGTGAGCTCGATCGACCGACGCTGCTCCGGGCTTCGGAGCCGGGTGTCCCGCCTCGGGCGCGCCGTGCGGTGCGTCCTCATCCGAATCTACCTGCGGATCCGGGGCTCGACGCCGAGCTCGATCCGGAGCGTCCTGTGCCGCTTCTGCCGGGGGCGGGGCGCCGAGGTCGGCCCGGGAGGGACGCCCTATCTTAGGCCGGAGTCCTCGGTGATGATCGACCGCTTCGTCCTGCCCCCGTGCGGACGGAGGTCCTACGGCCGGGCGGACGCCCTCCCCCTGGCCGACGGGTCGGTCGACTTCCTCGTCTCGGCGCACTGCCTGGAGCACTGTCCGGACACGATCGCGGTCCTTCTCGAGTGGCTCAGGGTTCTCCAGTCCGGGGGACGGCTCGTTCTCGTCCTTCCCCACGGCGACCGGACCTTCGACCGGGACCGCCCCCGAACCTCGCTGGACCATCACGTCGCCGACTTCCTGGCGGGCGGCGGCCGGAGCGACGACGAGCACATCGCGGAGTTCGAGCGCGTGTCGATGGCCCAGCACACTCCCGAGTGGCTGGACGAGCCGGGAGCCAGGCTGCCGGACGGCACCCTGGACCATGACTGGATGAGGCGCAGGGGGCTCGTCCACTACCACGTCTGGACGGAGCGCGAGATGGCGGCGCTCCTCTCCTTCCTCGGATGCTCTCTCGAGCTCGTCCTCCCCTGGGCGAAGGACCGCCCGGACAGCTTCGTGATCGTGGCCCGGCGCCCCGATCGGGTGCCGGACGCCGACGAGCTTCGACGGCGTGCCGACCTGGAGAGCGCGCCGTGACCCGTCCCGATCTCTCGGTCGTGATCGTGAGCTGGAACACCCGGGAGCTGCTCCGGGCGTGCCTGCGATCCCTGGAGGCGTGCGGGGAAGGGTTGGAGCTCGAGGTCTGGGTCGTGGACAATGCCTCCGACGACGGCTCGGCCGACATGGTGGAGGGCGAGTTCCCGGGTGTCCGTCTCGTCCGGAACGAGAAGAACCGGGGCTTCGCCGCGGCGAACAACCAGGCGTTGCGCCGGGCCCGGGGCCGGCACGCGCTGCTGCTGAACCCGGACACCGAGGTCACACCCGGGGCGCTGCGTCGGGCCGTCGACGAGGCCGAGGCCCGGGACGCGGCCGTGGCCGCACGCCTCCTCGACCCCGACGGCACCCTCCAGCACTCCTGCTTCCGCTTTCCCCGGTTGGGCGTGGATCTCCTCGAGGCACTCTACCTCCACCTGCTCCTGCCGGAGCGGCTCCGGGGACGCCTGCTCCTGGGCGGCCACTGGGACCACGACGAGGCACGGGAGGTTGACTGGGTCGTGGGGGCGTTCCTGCTGGTGCCCCGGCAGGCGCTGGACGAGGCCGGGCTCCTCCCCGAGGAGTACTTCATCTTCGGGGAGGACATGGAGTGGTGCTGGCGGCTCGCCCGGGCCGGATACCCGGTCCGCTACCTTCCGGTCGCCGAGGTAGTCCACCACGGCAACCAGGCCGCCGGCCGCCGGTCCCCGGCATGGCGGATCCGGCGGACCCACGCCACGAAGTACCGCTTCTGCCGTGCCCGCTACGGGCGCCTCCGGACCCTCCTCCACCGCCTGGTCGACCTGACCGGATACGGCATCCGGGCCGCCGCATTCACCCTGATGGGTCTGGCGAGCCCCCGCCGTCGTCGCCAGGCCCGGGAGTACCGCGCGATCATGGCCACGCTCCTGGGGCCGGCGACGGAGGAGGAAGCGTGAAGGCCGCCGTCGTCATCCCGACCTACGACCGGGCGGAGATGGTCGTCCAGGCGGTCCGGAGCGCCCTGGCCCAGACCGCCGAGTGCCGGGTCGTGGTGGTGGACGACGGCTCCACCGACGACACCCTGGAGCGGTTGGAGACGTTCGGGGACGAGATCACGGTGCTGGCCCGGGAGAATCGGGAGCGGGGAGCCGCCCGGAACGCCGGGGCACGGGAGGCCTCGGACGCCGAGCTCCTCTGCTTCGTGGACGCCGACGACCTCCTCGGCCCCGGCCACGTGGCCCAGCTCGTGGAGCTGGCCGGGGCGCATCCCGATGCGCCCCTGGTCTGCGTGCCGGCGACCCTCGTGGACGAGACCCTTTCGCCCCTGGGACGAATGGCGAATGCGAGCCCCGGGCCCGTGACCCTCCGCTCCTTCCTCCTGGGCGGCGAGGTCGTGCCGCCCTCTGCCACCGGCGTTCGGCGGGAGCCCTTCGAGGAGGTCGGAGGCTTCGACGAGCGTCGGGAGCTGGCCGGCTCGGAGGACTGGCTCCTCACGGCACGCCTTCTGGCCCGGGGGGCCGGCGTCCGGGGCGAGGACGCGACGGTTCTCCTCCGGAGGCACGCGGCGAACACGATGGCCGACGCCGACGCCATGCGTCGGAGCATGCTCCTCGCCCACCGGATCTTCTTCGACGACTGGTGGTCCCGGGAGCGGGAGCTGCCGGGTGCGGAGGAGCTGGACGACGGCGTCCGGGAGCGCTCCCGGGCCCGCCTCCTCGTCAGCGCGGCGACCCAGTACTACGCCGCGGGCCGCATGTCCCGGGCCCGCTCCCTCCTCCTGGACGCGGCCCGGGAGGATCCGTCGGTCGTCCTGGAGGGTCGATGGGCGTGGACCTGGCTCCGGAGCCTCCTGGGCGGGCCCCTCTCGTCCTTCCTCCGGTCGCTCAAGCGTCGCCTCGGGTGACGAGGAATGGGATCGGCCCGGCTGGTCCGGCCACCTCCGGATAGTCGCGCCCGCACCCGTCGCACGCCCGACTCCCGCCTTCCCGGTGGAGCGGGGCGCGGCACGCCGGACAGGCCAGGAGCTCGTCCAGGTCGATCCGGGGGTCGGACTTCCGGCGGAGCACCCGGGCGAAGAGGGAGGTGAGGCGCTCCTTCCAGCTCGGCCCCGGGCCCGAGGCCAGGACGCGGCGGACCGCTTCGACCTCTTCCTCGAGGGATCCCTTCTCCTCCCCCGCGTGGACGAAGCCCCCGCTGTCCGAACCGACGGCGCCCTCCCCGTCGCGGTGGACGACGACGTCGGGCTGTCCCTCCCAGACGAGCCAGGCCACGTTGCCGAGCTCGTGGAGGTGGTTCCAGAAGTAGTCGGCGAATCCCGGCACCTCCCGGCCCAGGCGGCGGAACCAGGCGTTCAGCTCCTCGTCCCAGATCAGCCGCTCCTTCGGCCGGAAGTGGAGCGCCCCCTCCTCCTCATTGATCATCCAGCGGTGGAAGGGGTAGCTCAGGATCTTCTCGTTCACCCCGGAGGGGGTTTCCAGATAGCCCCGTGGCGCGACCCGGGCGAGCTCCGCGGCCGCCGCCTCCGGATCCTCCAGGTGCTCCAGGACGTGGGAGCAGATCACGTAGTCGAAGGCCCGCTCCCGGAAGGGGAGCCGGTAGATGTCGCCGGCGACGAAGGGCCGGTCGATGCGGGCCGCCTGCTCGTTCCGCTCGGTGGCGTCGACGACGAAGCGGTCGCAGAGGACGTTCGCCCGGGGGTTGGGGTTCTGGCCGCTTCCCACCTCCAGGACCCGCTCGTCGGGTTCGATTCCCATGCGGTCGAGGAGGCGGAGGCGGCTCCGCCAGGTGGCGAGGATCTTGAGGGGATGGATCACCGTTGGCCCTCCGCCAGCTCCGCGTAGATCTCCTCCAGGGCGTCGACCACGGCGTCGACGGAGAAGCGGCGCTCCGCTTCCCGCCGCCCCCCCGTCGCCAGCCGCCGCACCAGGTCGCCGCTCTCCCGATCCCGGCTCCGGAGGAGGCGGGCGAGGCGCTCCGCCAGGGCGTCGGGCGAGCCCCGGCGGAAGACGAGGCCGGTGCGCCCGTCGTCCACCACCGCTCGGTTCTCGGGAATGTCGCTCACCACGCAGGGGACGCCGAAGGCGAGGGCCTCCAGGAGGGCGTTCGACATCCCCTCCGAGCGGGAGGGAAGGACGAAGGCGTCGGCCTCCCGGTAGAAGCGCTCCACGTCCTGCCGGAAGCCCCGGAAGCGTATCTCGAGGGCCCGGCCGTGGCGCTCGTGGAGGTCTTCGGCCCGGGCCCGGAGGCCGGGCTCGGCGTCCCGTTCCGGGTCCGGGTCCCCGACCAGCTCCACCACGACCTCGTGTCCCCGGGAGGCGAGAAGGCCGGCGGCGTCGACCAGCGTCTCCAGGGATTTCTCGGTGGAGAGGCGGCCGGTGAAGAGGAGGCGGAAGGGCCCCCCCGGCGGCTTCGGCTGGCTCGCCGCCTCGGCGGGGAGCTCGACGCTGTTCGGCACCTCGACGATCCGGGCGTCGTCGGCGCCCAGGGCCCGGAGCTCCCGGGCCATGGTCGGGCTCAGCGCCAGGATCCGGTCGACCCGCCGGAGGGCGAGGAGCCGGAGGCGGGTGAAGGGGAGGCGCCGGATCTGGCCTGCCTCGCCGTAGGCGCCGCTCGCCGTGCCCTTGCTCACCAGAGGGGTGCCCAGGAGCGTCTTCGCCGTCGCCCCCGCCAGGGTCGGCGAGTGGAGCTGGTGGGCGTGAAGGACGTCGACCCTGCGTCGGACCCGCAGCAGGGCGACGACGGCCGCGAGGACGAAGGCGGCCCCCCGGAGGCGGCTCCGAAGCCCGCCGGCCGCGGTCTCGGGCCCGCCCAGCCGGGGCATGCGGGGAAAGTCCGCGTGGCGCCACCGCTCCCGCACGTCGGGGTCGCTCCGTAGCGCCGGGTCGTCCCGCTGGACCACGACGACCCGGTGGCCCCGCCGGGCGAGCTCCCGGCTCTGGAGCAGGAGCTGTCGGGCAAGCCCTCCGCCGGCGTGGGTCACCACCGGCTGGATCATGCAGACCGCCGGGAGGCGCGCCCGCCGATAGACGTCCCGGTAGCCCGCCTCCATAGCATCGGGATCGAGGCGCTCCGACCAGTGCGCTCGCCCCCGCTCGGCCCGGGCCCGGTACGCGTCCCGCTCGACCACGACGTCTTCGATCGTCCGGACCAGCCTCTCGACGAAGCCGGATCCCCGCTCGACGAGCGCCCCGTACGCCCCGTTTCCGAGGAGCGAGGGGAGGTGACCCACCGCGGCGGACACGACCGGGGTGGACCGGAGCATCGCCTCGAGGGCGGCGAGCCCGAAGGTCTCGCTCCGGCTCGGCTGGACGTAGACGTCCAGGGACCGGTAGAAGGGCGCCAGGTCTTCGAGGTAGCCGGAGAGCTCCACGACGTCGGCGACGCCGAGGTCCGAGGCCAGGGCCTCCAGGCGCTCCCGCTCGGGCCCGTCGCCCGCGATCCGGATCCGGAGGCCGGGCAGTCGCTCCCGGAGTTCGACGGCGGCCCGGATCAGATCGTCGACGCCCTTTTCCGCCCGGAGCATCGAGACCGTCCCGACCACGGGGCCCGATCCCCTGGCCTCTCCCGGGTCCTCGCCGGGCGCCGCTCGGGGCGGCTCCGCCAGCCGCACCGCGTTCTCGATCAGCTCGACCCGGGGGAGCCGCTCCGCCAGGGCGTCCCGGATCGACTCGCTCACCGCCACCAGGGCGTCGACGCCCGGAAAGACGAAGGTCAGGTCGATCCACCGGCGGAGGGCGCCGAGGCGGAGGTCGTCGTAGCCTTGGTAGTGGACGGTGTGGACCCAGCGGAAGCTCCCGTCCCAGATCCGCCGAAGGCGGACGAGGAGCCCGGGGAGGAAGAGGTGGGTGTGGATCAGGTCCCACTTTCCGAAGAAAATCTCCCGGAGGCCGACCTCCCGGCCGGGCCACCGGAGCGTCCGGTCCCTCTCCGGCACGGGCCACACGAAGCCGAGGGCGACCCGGTAGTCGTCGGCCAGGCCGTCCAGGAGCTGGACCACGATGCGTTCGGCCCCGCCCTTGCGGGCCCAGTGGGTGACCATCAGGAGGGAGGGACGATCGTCGCGGAGCATGGTCCGGAAGGTGGAGGCTCGCCTCCGGTGAAGCTATCTCCCGGCAGGGGCGCCGTCATCCCTTCCGTTGCCCCGAAGCCCGCGGTTGGATCATCTTCCCGACGGATCCGGAGATGTCCCCGACCCGACCCCGATGCTCGAGACCGCCAGGAAGATCGCCGTCCTCTTCGACGAGTCCGAGCGACTCCGGGTCGCTGGCCTGGTCGCGGCGGCGGTGGCGACGGGCCTGATCGAGACCGCGTCGGTCGCGTCGATCATGCCGTTCATGGCGGTCGTCGCCGACCCGACGGTGATCGAGCGGAACGAGCTCCTGGCCGCGCTGCACTCCCTGGTCGGGGCGGAGACGCTCTCGGGCTTCCTCGTCGTCCTCGGCCTCCTGGTGCTCGCGGCCCTCGTCGTGGCGAACGGCTTCATCGCCGGCACGATCTGGCTCACCCAGCGCTTCGTCTGGTCCAAGCACCACCAGCTCTCGACGCGGCTCTTCTCCCGCTACCTCCACCAGCCGTACACCTACTTCCTGGCCCGGAACACCGCCCACCTGAGCAAGAACCTCCTGAACGAGGTCGCCGTCGTCGCCCGGGGGGTGCTGGTGCCGAGCCTGGAGGTCGTGGTCCGGAGCGTGGTGACCCTCTTCCTGATGGGATTCCTCGTCTACGTGGACCCGCTCCTGGCGCTGGTCTCCGGGGTCGTCCTCGCCGCCGCGTACGCCGCTCTCTGGACCCAGGTCCGGGAGGAGCAGGGGCGGATCGGGCGGGAGCAGGTGGACACGAACAGCGACCGCTACAAGATCGCCGCGGAGGCGTTCGGCGGGATCAAGGAGCTCAAGGTCCTGGGGCGCGAGGAGAAGATGGTGGGTCGCTTCGCCCGGGTCTCGGAGCGCTATTCCGGGATCACGGTGAAGCACGAGATGGCGGCCCGGATCCCCCGCTATCTGATGGAGACGGTGGCCTTCGGTGGGATCCTCCTGATCGTCATCTACCTGCTCGCGTCCCGGGAGGGCATCGGGGAGGCGCTCCCGGTGGTGAGCGCCTTCGTCCTGGCCGGCTACAAGCTCATGCCGTCGCTCCAGGCGATCTTCGCGGGGTTCACGACGATCCGCTTCAATTCCGCCGCCCTCGACGACCTCCACGTGGACCTCACCGAGGCGCCGGTGGGCTGGCGCGCCGGGGGGATGCCCGGCGTCGACGCCCGGGAGCGGACGGGGCGCTTCGACCGACCGCCCTCCTCCCCGTGGAGCGTGGTGGAGGAGGACGCCGCGGTCGAGCTCCCCCTGGAGGAGGAGCTCGTCCTCGACGCCGTCACCTACAGGTACCCGGACTCCGACGCCCCGGCGCTGCGTGAGGTCACGGTCCGCGTCGGCCGGGGTGAGATGGTGGCCCTGGTCGGGCCGACCGGATCCGGGAAGACGACCCTCGTGGACCTGATCCTCGGTCTTCTGGACGTGGGCGAGGGCGCCATCCGGGTCGACGGCGAGCCCCTTAGCGGTGAGCGGCTGGCCCGGTGGCGAGCCACGGTGGGGTACGTGCCCCAGGAGATCTTCCTGAGCGACGAGTCGGTGACGATGAACATCGCCCTGGGCCTGGAGCCCGGCGCGGTGGACGGGGAGCTGGTGCGCTGGGCCGCCGACGTGGCCGGGATCCGGGACTTCGTCGAGGGGCTCCCCCGTGGCTTCGAGACCGTCGTCGGCGAGCGAGGGGTGCGCCTGAGTGGGGGTCAGCGACAGCGGATCGGGATCGCCCGGGCGATCTACGCCCGGCCTCGGGTCCTCGTCCTGGACGAGGCCACGAGCGCCCTGGACGGCGAAACCGAGGCCGAGGTCACCGCCAGCATCCGGGCGCTGGAGCCCCGGCCGACGATCGTCTGGATCGCTCACCGGCTTCGGACGATCCGGGACTGCGACCGGATCTACGTCCTCGAGGAGGGCCGGGTCGTCGCCCGGGGGACCTACGACGAGCTCGCCAGCTCCGACGAGCGCTTCCGGCAGCTCGGCCGCCTGGACTCCAACGAGCGGGCTACCTCGTGACGCGCTCCGAGCCCGTCGGCCCGCCCGAGGATCCGGGCCGGGACCCGATCCCCCGGCGCTACAGGCTGCTCATCTCTCTCTTCTGGTGGAGCCAGTGGCTCCGGCCGCGCTTTTACCGGTATCTCTGGAACCGCCGCGTCCGGAAGCGGTCCGAGATGACCGCCCGGGTCCAGGGGCACCGGATGGTCCTGGACCTGGAGCACTCCGGCATCGGCTCGGTCCTGGCCATCCGGGGCGTCCGGGAGCGGGCGCACCTCGAGCTCCTCCGGGAGTCCCTCGAGCCGGGGATGACGGTCGTCGACCTCGGGGCCAACATCGGCTACTACGTCCTCGAGGCCGCGCGCGCAGTGGGACCGGACGGGCGGGTGTTCGCCGTGGAGCCCGATCCTCGGAACTTCCGCTTCCTCGAGCGGAACGTACGGGAGAACGGGTACGGGGACCGGGTCTCGACGGAGGCCCTGGCCATGGGCGAGGAGGACGGGACCGCGGAGCTCCGCCTCGGCCACACCACGAACGTCAGCACCCTCGTTCCGCTGCCCGGCGGCGAGGACGACCCCGGGGAGCGGGTCGAGGTCGACGTGCGCAGCGTGGACGGCTACCTGGCCGACAGGGGCGTGAACCGCCTCGACTTCCTGCGCATGGACGTCGAAGGCTTCGAGGTCGAGATTTTCCGGGGAATGAGGCGAACGCTGGAGCGGGGGGCAGTGGGCATGCGCATCCTGATGGAGGTGCACCCGACCGTGTACTCGGAGAACCGGGACTTCGAGTCCGTGCTGAACGACGTCCTCTCGTCGGGCTTCCGGGCAGCGGCGGTGGTCTCGGCGGGAGAGCCCCGTCCTCCCCGCTTCCGGAGACTGGGCTACCGGCCCGACCACGTCGTCTTCGAGGATGGCTTTCTCAGGGGCGTTTACAGGGACATCCGGGACGAGGACGTGGGGCCGCTGGTCTGCCGTCTTCCCCACGCCTCGCGCTACCTCCTCCTGGAGAAGCGGGACGACGGGGGAGGGCGCCCGTGACTTCCGTCCTCGTCCTCATCCTGATCCCGGCCCTGGCCCTCCTCCTCACGGCGGGTCTCACCCCCATGGTACGGCGGGCCGCCCTGGCCGGGGGCGCCGTGGCCCGGGTGCGGCCCGATCGCTGGCACACAAAGGCGACCCCGGCGATCGGTGGGGTGGCGATCTTCCTGGGCTTCGGGATGGCCGTCGTGGTGGGGACGTTCCTGGCGCCCGAGACGACGCGGGCGCTCCGGAGCGTCCGGGACGGGATCGCCCCCCTGAGCCACTGGGAGGCGCTCCTGGTGGCGGGCACCCTGGTCTTCGCGCTGGGGCTGATCGACGACCTCTTCCAGCTCCGGCCCTTGAGCAAGCTCGCGGGACAGGTCACGGCGGCGACGGTTCTCATCGTCAGCGGGATCGGCGTGTGGCTGACGGGAATCTACGCCGTGGACGTCGGCATCTCCCTCTTCTGGTTCGTGGGCGTCACGAACGCCATGAACCTGCTGGACAACATGGACGGCCTGGCGCCCGGCGTCGGCGCCATCGCCGGAGGCGTCCTGGCCGCTCTCTTCCTCATGGACGGTCACCCGGGACTGGCCAGCCTCGCTCTGGCCCTCTCGGGCGCCCTGGTCGGCTTCCTGGCCCACAACTACCCGCCGGCCAGGATCTTCATGGGCGACTCGGGATCGCTCTTCCTGGGGATCTTCCTCGCCGGTCTGGGCCTCGCGCCGGCTCCCGGTCTCTCCCGGAGTCTCTTCGCGGTCATGGCGGTGCCGGTCCTGATCCTCTCGGTGCCGATCCTCGACACGACCTTCGTCACCGTGCAGCGCCTCCTCGAGGGCCGCTCGGTTTCCTCGGGCGGGCGGGACCATACATCCCACGGGCTCGTGGCGCTGGGGATCACCGAGGAGCGGGCCGTCTGGATCCTCTGGAGCCTGGCGCTTGCGGGCGGTGGCGTGGGGCTGATGCTCCGGACCGCGGAGCGGGCCCTGGCCGGCGTCCTCGGCGGCGTGCTCCTGGTGGGCCTGAGCCTGGTCGGCACCTACCTGATGAGCGCCCGCTTCCGCAGGGACGGGGGAGGAGCCGGCGCCGAGGACGAGGAAGCGGCGGACGCCCTCTACCGGAAGGTGCTGGACTTTCACGAGCGCCTTCCGGTCCTGGCCTTCGCCATGGACGTGATCCTCATCTGCCTGGCCTACTACGCGGCCTACGTGATCCGGTGGGATCCGGCGGAGCTCGACGCCGAGCTGGCCTACTTCCAGAGCTCGCTCCCGGTGGTGCTGGCGGCCAAGCTCGTGGTCTTCGCCTGGGTGGGGATCTACCGGGCCCGGTGGGAGCACTTCGGGATGGAGGACGCCCTTCGGACGGTGCGGGCCAACTTCTTCGGGATCATCCTCGTGGCGGCGGCGCTCCTGCTGCTCCAACGCGTCGGGCTCTCCCGGGGGGTCCTGATCATCGACTTCTTCCTCTGCGCGGTGCTCACCACGGGGGCCCGCTTCTCCTTCCGGCTCATGAAGGGCGTGTCCCGCCGGCTCTCGGCCCGGGGGCAGGCCGCGGTGGCCGTGGGCCCCCCGGAGGACGCCGATCTGGTCCTCCGGGAGCTGGACCGGAGCGACGGCTCCGCGCTCCGGGTGGTGGCCGTCGCCGATCCGGACTACGGTCCGGCCCGGGGACGCTTCCGGGGCGTCCCGGTCTTCGGTGGTGGGAGCGCCTTGGCCCACGCCGTGGCGGAGACCGGCGCACACGCGGTCGTCGTAGTCGATCGGGGCGGCGAGAGCCACGGTCTTCCGGAGATCGTCGAACGACACCTGACCGAGCGCGGCTCGCTGGACGTCTTCGTGCTTCGGGTCGATCTTCGACGTTTGGAGGGCGGTCGCTCCGCGGTCCCGGGCTCCCGCTCCCACCCGACCGACGAGGTCACGCCCGAGCGGGAGCGGTCGTGAAGGTCCTCCTCACCGGCGCGTCCGGCCTCCTGGGCTCCGAGCTGGCCCGCGTCCTGTCGGCTCGGGGTCACGCTGTCCTGGCCACCGTCCGGGACCCGGACGCCCCCACCCCCGGTGGCCCGGAGGTCCGAGCCCTCGACGTCACCGACGCGGAGGCGGTCCGGACGACAGTGGACGAAACGGCGCCCGACGTCGTCCTCCACTGCGCCGCCTACACCGACGTCGATGGGGCCGAGGCCCACCCCCACAGGGCGATGGCGGTCAACGCCGACGGGACGCGCACCGTGGCCCACGCCGCCCTCAAGGCGGAAGCGGCCCTCGTCTACCTCAGCACCGATTACGTCTTCGACGGGACGAAGGACGGACTGTATCTTCCCGGCGACCCCCGGCGGCCGATCAACGCCTACGGTCGGAGCAAAAAGGCCGGCGAGGACGCGCTCCGGGCGGTGGGCGGCCGCTGGCTCGTCATCCGCACGAGCTGGCTCTACGGCGCCGGGGGACGGGACTTCGTGGACACGGTCCTGGAGAGGACGAGGGCCGGCGAGAAGCTCCGGGTCGTGGACGACCAGACGGGTCGCCCGACCTGGGCCGGGAGCCTTGCGCCGGCCCTCGTGGACCTGGTGGAGCGGGCCATCGAGGCTCCAGATTGGCTCCCCCTGCCTCCGGCGGGGCGGGGCTCCCCCGCGGGGCTCACCGGTCGCATCCTCCACCTGGCGGACCGGGGCACCGCCACCTGGTACGACTTCGCCAGGGAGGTCGTCGAGATCGCCGGGCTGAAAGCGGACATCGAACCGGTCTCCACCGAGGAGTGGAACGCTCCCGCCACCCGCCCCCGGAACTGCGTCCTGGACGTCGCGGCGGCGGAGGAGCGCCTGGGCCGCCGGATGCCGGAGTGGAAGGACTCGCTCGAGAGATTCCTCAGCACTGAGATATTGTCCTCATGACGGGATTCCTCGGATGAAAGGCGTCATCCTCGCCGGCGGCCTGGGCACCCGGCTCCTGCCCATGACCCGGGTCACGAACAAGCACCTGCTGCCGGTCTACGACCGGCCCATGGTCTACTACCCGCTCCAGCAGCTCGTCCACTGCGGGATCCGGGAGATCCTCCTGGTCACGGGCGGCGACCACGCCGGCGACTTCCTCCGGCTCCTGGGCAACGGGAGCGAGTTCGGCCTGGACCACCTGGACTACACCTACCAGGAGGGCGAGGGCGGCATCGCCGAGGCCCTGGGGCTCGCCGAGCACTTCGCCGAGGGCGAGCCGCTGATGGTCGTTCTGGGCGACAACCTCTTCCAGGACTCCCTGGCGGGGGCCGTGGACGCGTACCGGCGCCGGGGCTCGGGGGCGCAGATCCTGCTCAAGGAGGTGCCCGACCCGGAGCGCTTCGGCGTGGCCGAGATCGACGGCGAGCGGGTCACCCGCATCGTGGAGAAGCCGACCGATCCGCCTTCGCCCTACGCCGTCACGGGCTGCTACTTCTTCGACGCCCGGGTCTTCGACATCATCGGGGGGCTCGAGCCCTCGGAGCGGGGCGAGCTCGAGATCACCGACGT
>CAZMPV010000022.1:3062-16506 GCA_964567985.1 uncultured Gemmatimonadaceae bacterium | reverse complement strand
CTTCCCGGAGAGCGTCCCCAGGTCGGTGGCCGTGAAGTCCTTGAGCGAGCCGCCGAAGGTTCCGAAGGGGGTCCGCTTGCCCGAGAGGAAGACGACGTCCCTGTCCTGGCCCTGGGTTCCCATCGACCGGTATCCCTTTATCCGTGGTAGCTCGACTCGGAGAGCGCACCGGGACCGACCACCCCCGGACGCGCGACGGCCCCGGCAGGGGCCTGGAAGAAAAGCCTACCCCCGCCGGGGCCGGTGGTTCAGATCCGCGCCGGTCGCCGGGCCGACCTACACGAACTCCTCTTCCGGCTCCTCGTCCAGGTACTTCTCGAAGGCCTGCTTGTTGTGGGCCTTCATGTACGCTTCCTGGGGCGTGATCTCGCCGGCCATGAGGAACTCCAGGATGTGCTGGTCCAGGAGCTGCATCCCGTCCTTCTTCCCGGTCTGGATGATCGACGGAATCTGGTGGATCTTGTTCTCACGGATCAGGTTCGAGACCGCGGAGGTCCCCACCATGATCTCCTGGGCCGCGACCCGCCCCTTGCCACCCTTCTTCTTCAGCAGCACCTGGGAGATCACCCCCTTCAGCGACTCGGCGAGCATGGCCCGGATCTGCTCCTGCTGATCGGCGGGGAAGACGTCGATGATCCGGTCCACGGTCTTCGGCGCCGAGTTCGTGTGCAGGGTGCCGAAGACCAGGTGGCCGGTCTCGGCCGCCGTGATCCCGAGCTCGATCGTCTCCTTGTCCCGCATCTCGCCCACGAGGATCACGTCCGGGTCCTCCCGGAGGGCCGCCCGGAGGGCGTTGGCGAAGCTCTTCGTGTTGGTTCCGATCTCCCGCTGGTTCACCAGGCACTTGCGGTTCTTGTGGGTGAACTCGATCGGGTCTTCGATCGTCAGCACGTGGTCGGCCCGGGACTTGTTGATCAGGTCCACCATCCCCGCGAGCGTCGTGGACTTCCCCGAACCCGTCGGTCCGGTCACCAGGACCAGGCCCTTGGTCAGCATGCAGAGCTTCCGGACCACCTCCGGAAAGCCCAGGTCGTCCGCCGTCAGGATCTCGGACGGGATCGTCCGCATCACCGCGCCGAGGCCCTTCCGCTGCCAGAAGACGTTGACCCGGAAGCGGGCCAGACCCTCGATCTCGTAGGCGAAGTCGAAGTCCATCTTGTCGAGGAACCGCATCCGCCATTCCTCTTCCATGATCTCGTAGACCAGCGTCTCCATGTCCTTCGCCGTGAGCTCCCGGAACTTGAGACGCTGGAGGTTGCCGTGGACCCGGATCACGGGCGGAGAGCCCACCGTCAGGTGGAGGTCCGATCCGTTCTGGTCCACCAGGACCTTCAGGAACTGGTCGATCTGGGCCATGAGTGAATCCCGTCCCGCGCAGTGGAGATGAGCGATCCTGTTCTTTGCTTCTCTGCGCCCCCCGCCCTCGCGGGGGCGGTGGGGCGACGTCGACCACGATGGGTCCCGCCGGTCAGCCCCGGAGGGGCTCCAGCTCCCACTCGAGCCGCTGTCCCTCGGCCTCCCGGACCTTCAGCTCCCAGCGGATCCCGGCGTCGTGGGCCGCCCGGCGATCCTGGTCCGAATCCCAGAGGATGAAGGCCACCGACGCGATGTCCAGCGCCGAGCCGACCCACTCCTCGGGGTCCCCGGGGAGGTCCGCCGTCACCACGTCGAAGTGGAAGGGACGGAGCTCCTCGAACTCCTGCTTCCACGTGGCGGGCTCGCCCGCCGGCAGCTCGATCGAGAACGCCTCGTCCGCCGCGTCCTGCACCTGGTCGGTCACGTAGATGCTCCGCCAGGAGCTGTCCAGGAGGAGCGTGGGGAGGTGGGGCAGGAGCTCGTGCCCCAGCGCCTCCGGCTCGGTCGTCATCACGAAGCGGGCCGAGCCGGACCGGGCCAGCAGCCGGATCTCGGAGAGGATGCCCTTGGACGGAGGATCGAAGCGCTCCTGGAGGACCGAGCGCTCCTGGACCGGCCGGAAGAGGTATTCGGCCCCGCTCTCGTCGCCCATGTAGCGGACCTCGATCGGGTGCACGATCCCCTCCCACTGAACGTGTCCCGACCAGTGGGCGCGCCGGGTGCCGTCGTCGATCTCGTCGTCGGGCGAGGGGGTCAGCAGCTCGTCGAGGTGGCTCTTCCAGAGCCCGTCCAGGGGTCGCCGGCGGATCCGGCCGTTGTCGTCGTACCACGCCCACGCCCGCTGTCCCCGGGTCGAGATCCCGAAGCGCACCGAGCCCGCGTCGAGGGCGAGCCCGAAGAGCTCCTTCAGCTTCACCGGGGCCGCCTGCCCCCCCTCCTCCCGGGCCGCCGCCCGGGCGTAGACCTCCCGGATCAGCTCCCGGATCCGGTCGGGCGAGCAGAGGGCGAGCTCGATCTCCTTGTCGGTCCGGGCCTGGAGCTCGTCCACCGCGTCGGTCTTGATCGGCGAGTCCACGATCACCGTCAGGCTGTTTCCGGTGCTCATGATCGGGAGCGTCAGGTGGGCCAGCGCCCACTCCGGCGAGACCAGCGAGACCGCCTCGGGGTCGATCGAGTCGGCCTCGGGGAAGACGTAGGGCAGATCGAACTGGGAGGCGAGCCCCCATTCCAGCTCCTCCTGGGAGACGTAACCCAGGGCCAGGAGTGCCTCGCCGAAGTAGCCGCCGTTCTCCTTCTGGTGCTCGAGGGCGCGCTCGACGTCCTCCTCGGTGATCCGGTCGAAGCTCATCAGGATCTGACCGATCGTGCGCCGTTCAGCCATCTCGTGGTCCGCCTGTCGGATTGAGGGAAGAGCTCGAAGCGACCGCAGGATCCCCGGGGCCGTCGAACCTCAGTCGTCTCCGCCGAGCGCGTCGGTGATCCAGCGTCCGACCTCGACGGTGGTGCGGTCGCCGCCCACGTCCGGCGTTCGGATGCCGGCCCGGAGGGCGTCGGTGACGCTCCGATCGACGACTCGGCCGGCCGTGCGGTACCCAAAGTAACCCAGGAGGAGCGCCGTGCAACGAATGGCTCCGATCGGGTTGGCCCGTCCGGTCCCGGCGATGTCGGGCGCCGAGCCGTGCACGGGCTCGAAGAGGGCGTGGCGGCCCGGGTGGAGATTGGCCGACGGCGCCATGCCGAGCCCGCCGGTGAGCTCCGCGGCCAGGTCGCTCAGGATGTCTCCGAAGAGGTTCGAGGTGACGACGACCTGGAAGTCGGAGGGCCGGCGGACGAGGTGCATGGCGGCCGCGTCCACGTAGAGCTCCTCCCGCTCGATGCCGTCGAACTCCGATCCGACCTCGGAGAAGACCCGTCGCCAGAGCGCCCCGGCCCGGGGCATGGCATTGGCCTTGTCCACCAGCGTCACCCGGCCGCGCCCCCGCTCTCTCGCGTGCTCGAACGCGGCCCGGACGATCCGCTCGACGCCCATGTACGTGCTCACGTCCTCCTGGATCGCCACCTCCCGGGGCGTCCCTTTCCGGAGCGTGCCCCCGATGTCGACGTAGGGGCCCTCGGTGTTCTCCCGGAAGATCTCCAGGCGGATTCCCCCGGGGCCCACGGTCTTCAGGGGCGACAGCTCGGGGAGGAGGAGCTCGCACGGCCGGTAGTTGACGTAGAGGTCGAGGCCGAAGCGGAGGCCCAGGAGGATGTCCCGGGCGTGGGCGTTGTCCTCCACCCTCGGATCGCCCAGGGCGCCCAGGAGGATCGCGTCGTAATCGCTCGCCAGGGCCTCGTGCTCCTCGTCGGTGATCGTCACCCCGTCCCGGAGGTAGCGCTCCGCTCCCAGATCCCACTCCTCGGTCTCCAGGGGCAGCTCGTGGAGCTCGGTGACCGCCTCGAGAACCCGGACCGCCTCCCTGATCACCTCGGGCCCGATTCCGTCTCCCGGGATCACGGCGATCCGCGTCGGGGGCTGCGACGTCATCGGGCGATCCTCAGTTCTCGCCGTCCCGGACCACCACGACCCCCCCGGCCGAGCCGCCGCCCCCGTCGCTCACGAAGGGATAGCGCCCCCCGGGTGCGTCCTCGAACGTCAGGACGTAGCGAGCGTCCCGGTCCAGGAGCGGCGGGCTCTCGAGCTGGTCGGTGCGGCGAAGGAAGTCGGCGGTCCGGGCGCTGAGGCTGTCGAGGGGAAAGCGGACCGTGTGGACCCGGCCGTCGACGGCGACGAAGACGACGATGTCGCCCGGCCGAATCTCGATCCGGGCCGGCACCACGTGTTCGGAAGCGCCCCGCCCGCCGAGGGTCACGCGATGGATCGGCCGGTCGGGATCGAGGCCCAGGCGGGCCCGGAGCTGGGCGTCGGGGTCGGCCGAGGCATCGCCCGTCGAAGCCTCGTCTCCCCCGGAGCAGGCGGCGGCGAGGAGCGCGAGGGCCAGCGCCAGACCGCGGGTGGCGTCGGTGCCGGGCCGGTGCGGACCGCCGCTAGCCGTCGTCGACGGCCGCACCGCACGCGATGCAGAAGCGCCAGTCGTCTTCGAGCTCGGTGCCGCACTCGGGACACGGAACCCGGTCCAACCGGCTCCCGCAGTGAGGGCAGAAGCGGAGCTCGTCCCGGTCCGGGAGCTCGCCCCGGCACCAGGGACAGACGCCCTCTTCCGATCCCTCCCCGGGCTCGTCCGTCGGGGGCTCGGCTACCTCCGGGGGGGCCTCGTCCGGCTCGGACTCCACTCCGGAATCGGGCCCCCCTGTCCCGCCGCTCCCGGACCCGTCGGTGCCGCCGAGCTCGTCGGCGAAGGAGAACTCGGTGCCACCCTCTCCTTCGTCCTCCGGCCGGTCCTCGACCTCCTCCTCGGCCCCGCCGATCCCGTCCCCCGGCTCGGGAAGCTTCTCCAGGTTGAGGGTCACCTCCACGGCGGCGAAGTCCCGGTAGATTCCGGTGTCCGGGTTGAGGGAGTCGAGCTCCTCGCGAATCTGACGGCGGGCGGTGTCCGAGTCCACCTCGAGGTAGTCGCCCTCGCCGGCCAGGAGCCGGAGGAGGGCCGCCTCGTAGTCGGCGTTCATCTCGACGCCGATCCGGTCCCGGTGGCTCCGGTAGGGCACCAGGTTCTGATAGATCTCGGCCACGGTGAACGGACGCTCCAGGTACTCGGGATGCCGGTCCCGGATCTCCTCGACCAGCACCTGGTGGAGGCGGTCGAGGATCTGGCTGGTCTCCAGGCTCATCCCGGGTCAGCTCTCGTCGTCTTCGAGGAGGATCAGCCCGGCGTCGATGGCGGCCCGGAGGAAGCTCTCCGGGTCGGTCGCGGGGATCTCGGCGCCGCTCTGCTCGTGCCACCGTTCCGCCATGCGCCGCATATAGAGGCTCACCGCCTCGTGCGAAAACCCCGCGTGGTCTCGCATCTGCCGGACGATCTCGTGCCACGTGCCCCGGAAGACGTAGCCGTCCCGGTTCCGGACCTCGTGGGTCTCCACGTCGTCCCCGCCCTTCCCGAAGAGCTCGAGCTGCTTCGGATCGTAGACGTCCCGCCCGAGGCCCTGGTTCGCCTGGGCCTCGACCTCCGCCAGGAGGCGGTCGATTGGATCATCCCGGGACTCGAGCTCCTCGAGGCGGTTCTCCCAGGGCGTGAGTCGGGCGTCCCCGGGCTCGATCCGCCAGAGCGCCCGTTTGAGCTCGATGACCCGCCACACGGCCAGGGAGTCCAGATGCTGGGTCGGCGGGACCCGCTCGAACTCTCGGAGCGCCCCCTCCCAGTCCCCCCTCTCGTAGAGGAGATGGCCGAGATAGATGCGGGCTTCCCGCAGGTCCGGGTCCAGGCGGAGCGCCCGGCGGATCTGACGGCTGGCTCCCATGTCGTCTCCGAGACTGTGAAGGGCGTAGCCCAGGGACGCGGCCGCCTCGGCGCTCCCGGGCCGGGTCGCCGCCGCCTTGGCGAAGACGTCCCGGCACTCTCCGTAGAGGCCGGCCCGGAAGAGGGCTCTCCCCATGGTCAGCATGAGCTCGACGTCGTCGTCGTAGCCCATGGCCATGACGTCCCGGAAGAGGCTCAGCGCCTCTTCGCTCTCGCCGAAGCGGAGGAGGGTCTCTCCCATGCCGACCAGCCCGTCCTCGTGGCCCGGGTCCAGGACCAGGGCGCGCTCGAAGGCGTGGCGGGCCCAGGCGAATTCCTCCCGGGCGAGACGGGCGTATCCGAGCCCGACGTAGAGCTCCACCGCGTTCGGATACAGAGAGAGGCCCTCCTTGAGCATCTCGAGGGCCCCGTCGTAGTCACCGTCGTTGTACAGCTTGTGCGCCTGTTCGTCGTACTCCTCGGAGCTGAGGAAGCCGTCCGGCATGTGCGCGACTCCTTGGGGGGGACGAGATCTGGGGGCGTGTCCTCCTGCGGGAGACTTCGATGAAAAGGTAATGCCGGGTCCGCCCCCCCACCAGTCCGAAACGGGACGCCGGGGCGGGTCGCGGAAGGGCCGTCTCGCGCGCCCGGGAGCGCGCGAGTTGGGCCGTGAGGCCTCCTTCGGAGTCCCTTGTCCCGCGCTGGCCGAAGGGCGCCGGGAGAGGCGCCCGGAACCGTCGAGCGGGGGGAGGCCCGATCGACGGGAAGCGGCCGGTTCGCTAGCTGCCGTCGCCGTTGCGCGAGCCGGGCCAGAGCTCCTCGACGCTCCGGTCCAGGGCGGCCGCGAGGGCGTACCGGGCGGTGGCGCCCTTGGTGCGTCCGTTCACGATCTCGCTGATCGCCTGCGGGCTGATGCCGATCTCGTCTCCCAGGGACTGGTACGTGTGACCCTGATTCTTGATGATCTTCTTGATGCGGTCGGAGGGGGTAGTGGCCATGGAGTCGTCAGCGTTTTGTTCGATGGAGTCGGTTCGCGCCCCGGGGCCGCGGCCGGAGTCGCGCTCCGCTCCGGTCTCGTCGGGTCCGGCGGCCGTCGAGAGTACAGAGCACCGATGGCGGTGTCAATCCGGCTGGAGACGTCGGGACCGGCCAGCGGGTGAAACTCCCCTCTCCGATTCCTCAGCTCCATCCCGCGCTCCCGCCCGGCAGCGCGGGTTTGCGTCCGGATCCTTCTCCCGGATATCGTCCAGCCGCGGAGCCGGGCCGGCGGCGTTCGCCCGCCGACCCGGGCGGCGAGATCGTCGATCTCCATCCACCCCAGCGAGGCATATGAGCCAGCCCCGGATCGATCCCGTGACCCTCGAGGTCTACCGCCACCTCTTCACCGCGCTGGCCGAGGAGATGGGCGCGGCGCTCCGCCGGGCCTCGTTCTCGCCCAACATCAAGGAGCGTCGGGATTACTCCTGCGCCCTCTTCGACGCCGACGGAGTCGGCGTGGCCATGGGCGATCACATGCCGGTACACCTGGGCGCCATGCCCATGAGCGTCGAGGCCGCCCTCGCCGAGCTGGGTCGGCTGGACCCCGGCGACGTGGCGTGCCTGAACGACCCGTTCCGGGGCGGGACGCACCTCCCCGACGTGACCCTGATCGCCCCGGTGTACGAGCCGACAGACGAGGAAGGGGTCACGGACGACCCCCGCCTCCTCGGCTACGTGGCCTCCCGGGCCCATCACTCGGACGTCGGCGGCTCCTCTCCGGGCTCCATGCCCCTGGCCCGGGAGATCTACGAGGAGGGGCTCCGGATCCCCCCGGTCCGGCTCCACCGGAGGGGCGATCGGAACGAGGACCTCTGGCGAACGCTGCTGGCGAACGTCCGGACCCCCGTGGAGCGGGCCGGCGACCTGGACGCCCAGATCGCCGCTCTCCACACCGGGAGCACCCGGCTCCTGGAGCTGGTGGAGCGGAAGGGGGCCGACGAAGTGCTCCTGGCGATGGAGGAGCTGATCGCCTACGCCGACCGGATGGTCGGGGCCGGCCTGGCCGAGATCCCCGAGGGTCGCTACGAGGCCGAGGACGCCATGGAGGACGACGGCTTCGAGAGCGGTCCCGTGCCGATCCGGGTCGCCCTCGAGCGCACCGGCTCCCGCCTCGTCGTGGACTTCGAGGGGACCGCCGACCAGACCCCGGGCGGCATCAACGCGGTGGCCGCCATCACCGCCTCCGCCACCCGCTACGTGGTCCGCTGCGTCGTGGAGGCGCTGATGGACGAGGAGCTCCCCGCCGGGGGTGGCTCCATGTCCGGGGTCGAGATCCGGCTCCCCGGGGGGAGCGTGGTCGACGCCTCGCCGCCGGCCAGCGTCGCGGCCGGCAACGTGGAGACGAGCCAGCGGATCACCGACGTCCTGCTCCGGGCCTTCGGCGAGGCGCTACCCGGGGTGATGCCCGCCCTGTCCCAGGGGACGATGAACAACACCACGGTCGGCGGGGCCGACCCCCGGACGGGGGAGCGCTTCGCCTACTACGAGACCGTGGGGGGCGGCATGGGCGCGGGCCCGGACGGGCCCGGTCTCTCCGGGGTCCACACCCACATGTCGAACTCGCTGAACACCCCGGTCGAGGCCCTGGAGCACGCCTACCCCTTCCGGGTCGTCCACTACGGGATCCGCCGGGGCACCGGTGGGCGGGGCCGCCACGACGGCGGCGACGGCCTGCGCCGGGACATCGAGCTCCTGGGCGACGCCCGGGTCACGCTCCTCAGCGAGCGGCGGAAGCGGGGACCGGCCGGGGCCCGGGGCGGCGAGGACGGGGCGCCGGGGCGGAACGTCCTCATCCGGGACGGGGCGGAGGAGGAGCTGCCCGGCAAGGTCACATTCCAGGCCCGGGCGGGCGACGTGGTCAGCGTCCGCTCGCCCGGGGGCGGCGGGTGGGGAGAGCCGTGAGGCCGACGGTCTCCGCCACCGTCATCACCCTGAACGCCGACCGGGTGCTGGAGCGGACCCTGGAGAGCCTCTCCTGGGCGGACGAGATCGTGGTCGTGGACAGCGGAAGCACAGACGACACCGAGAAGATCGCCCGCCGGAGCGGCGCCCGCTTCCTGGTCCGGGACTGGCCGGGCTACGGGATCCAGAAGCAGCGGGCCGTGGACGAGGCGACGGGCGAGTGGATCCTCTCGGTGGACGCCGACGAGGTGGTCTCCGACGCTCTTGCCCGGGAGATCCGGGCCGCGGTCTCCGAGCCAGGAGACCGGGTCGGCTTCCGGGTGCCGTGCTGGACCCGCTTCCTCGGCGCGTGGCTCGGCGGCCGGGGATGGTGGACCGACTGGAAGCTCCGGCTCTTCCGGAAGGACCGGGGTCGATTCAACGATCTCCGGATCCACGAGGGCGTCCAGCTCGCCGACGGAAGCGTTGGGAACCTGGGGGGACCTCTCTACCATTACCCGTGGCGGGACCTGGCCCACCGTCGGGAGAAGGACAATCGCTACAGCACCCTCGCGGCCCGGAAGGACCACCGGGAGGGACGGAGGGCGAACGCCCTCACCCCCTACCTCCGGGCGGCGGGTTGGTTCACGAAGGAATACGTGATCCGGGGCGGCTTTCTCCACGGCGCGGCGGGCCTGATCCACGCCGGCCTCGCCGGGGCCTACGCCTTCGACCGCAGCGCGAAGCTCTGGGAGCTCGAGCGGGAGGGGGCCGCTCCGGACGACGAGGCCCCCGAGATCCGCTGACCCGACGCACTCGTTACTCGCGCGAAAGCAGAGGAATCACCGCCCCATGGAGCTCCTCCTCGGACTGGTCTGCGACGAAGCCCGGACGACCCCCGAAGGGAAGATCGACGTCCGGGGCGTCTTCAACGACCTCTACGCCCCGGGCTTCCCGGCGAAGCAGGAACGGATGGTCCTGGTCCTGGCCGTCGAGTGGGACCGGGAAGACGAGGGCAGGTACCGCTTCCGGGTGGATCTGACCGGCCCCACCGACGAGCCGTCGCTCACCGTGGAGGGCCACACCGACGTCGACCCCCGACCGGAGCACCGGCCTCCGCCCCGGACCCGGCTGATCATGCCGCTGGAGGACGTGGTCTTCCCGGAGCCGGGCCGCTACCGCTTCCGGGTCCGGATGAAGGGGGTGACGGTCGACGGTCCGTCGCTGCACCTGGTGGAGCAGGAGGAGCCCCCGGAGGTCGAGGAGGCGTGAGCGTCCCCGGGGCGTCCGGCAGCGAACCGGGGCCGGCCGGAGAGGGGGCGACGTCCGGGAGCCTCCTGGGACCCGACGTCCGCTCCCTCTGCGTCGTCCTGCTGACCGGGATCGGGGACGTGGTCCACGGCCTGCCCCTGGCCAACGCTCTCCGGGACCACCACCCCGACCTCCGGATCACCTGGGTGGCCGAGCCGGCGCCGTCCCGGGTGCTCGAGCACCATCCGTCGGTGGACCGGATCGTCGTGTACTGGAAGGAGGACGGGCTCCGGGGGGTGTTTCGCCTCTGGCGGGCGCTGCGCAAGTCCGGACCCTTCGACCTGACCGTGAACGCCCAGCGCTACTTCAAGAGCGTCTTCCCCACACTCTTCTCCGGCGCCCCGGTCCGCCTCGGGCTCCCCCGGGACAAGACCCGGGACGGTGTCTCCGTGGTCAACACCCATCACCTCCCGGACGGGCCGTGGAAGCACACCCAGGACCTCTTCCTCGACTTCCTGGATCCCCTGGGCGTGCCGAGGCCGGACCCACCGGAGTGGCGGATCGCCTTCTCGGCCGACGAGGAAGAGGTCGCCCGGGCCTTCGAGGCCGACCACCCCGGACGACCCCGGATCGGCGTGGTCACGGGGACCGCGAATCCCGAGAAGGACTGGCCGCCCGAGCGGTATCCGCCCCTGGTGGACGCCCTGGCCGACGCCGGCTGGGAGGTCTTCCTCCTGGGCGGGCCCGGGGAGCGGGAGCGAGCCACGGCCCGCCGGGCCATGGACGCGGCCCGCTCCGAGCCCGTCTGGGCGCTGACCGATTCGGTCCGGACCTTCATGTGGCGGATCCGGGCCATGGACGTCCTGGTCAGCCCCGACACCGGCCCGGTGCACATCGCCCACGCCCTGGGCGTGCCGGTGGTGGGCCTCTACGGCCACACCAACCCCTGGCGGGTCGGCCCCTACCTCCGCCATCGGGACCTGGTGGTGGACCGCTACACCGACCCCGGCTCGAAGCCCGACCCCTCGGGATACGAGCCGAAGGACGGGCGGATGGAGGCCATCGAGGTCGACGACGTCCTGGAGCGCGCCCGGGCCGCCCGGCAGAGGATCTCGTGAGCGCGCCCGAGGGCTTCCAGGAGATCGCCGTCGGGTCGGACCGGGCCCTCGCCCGCCCGGAGGCCGCCTCCTGGGTCCGGGAGGCACTGGAGCGACACGGTACCCTCCACGCCGCGGCGTCCCGTCACCCCGACGCCGGGAGGATGGAGGGCCGGGGCACGGTCTACGCCATCCCGGCCGCCCCGGACCCGGTGGAGGACGCCCTGGGGGGCGACGGGGGTCGCTGGGCGGTGCGGCACTATCGCCGGGGCGGCGCCGTGGCCCGGGTCCTGGGAGACCGCTACCTCCGCCTCGGCACCCCCCGGCCCGTGGCCGAGCTCGAGGCGAGCGAGGCCGTCCGGTCCCGGCGAATTCCGACGCCCCGGGTCGTGGCCGCGGCCGTCTATCCCGCCGGCGTCTTCTACCGCGGCGACCTGGTCACCGCCTACGTCCCGGACACCGTGGAGCTGGCCGCCGTCCTCTTCGATCCCCGGCGCAAGGGCGTGGCCGGCAGCGTGGACCGGAAGGACGCCCTCCGGGAAGCCGGGGCGCTGATCCGGAAGATGGCGCGGGCCGGCGTCCTGCACCGGGACCTCAACGCCCGCAACGTCCTCCTGGAGTGGTCGGGCCACGCCCCGGACGCCTACGTCCTGGACCTGGACCGCTCCCGGATCGGCGACGGGCCGGACCCCGACGCCGCCGAGGCGATGCTGGCCCGCCTGGAGCGCTCGATCCGGAAGCTCGAGAAGAAGGCCGAGCTCGAGGTCCCCCCGGGCGAGCTCGAGGTCCTGCGGAAGGCGGCCCGGACGTGAGCGACTCCGAGCTTGCGGCCCGCTTCGACGCCGAGGCGCCCCGGGAGATCTGCGTGGTCATGCTCAGCGCCATCGGCGACGCGGTCCACGTGCTCCCGGTTCTGAACGCCCTCCGGAGACGCTGGCCCGACGCCCGGATCACCTGGGTGGTGCAGCCCCTGGCCCGGACCCTGGCCCGGGGACACGGGGCCGCGGACGAATTCCTGGTCTTCCGGCGTCGCCGGGGGCTGGAGGCGTGGCGCGGGTTCGCCGAGCTGGCGGCCGACGCCCGGGGGCGCCGCTTCGACCTGCTGCTGGGCCTCCAGGTCTACTTCAAGGCCGGGCTGCTGACGGCGCTGCTCCCCGCCGACGTGAAGCTCGGCTTCGACCGCCGCCGGGCCCGGGACCTCCAGTGGCTCTTCACGACCCATCGGATCCCGCCCCACGAGAACCAGCACGTACAGGACCAGTACTTCGAGTTCCTGGAGCACCTGGGCGTGGACCCGGAGCCCGTGGTCTGGGACATCTCGTTCACCGACGCGGAGCGGGTGGCACAGGCCCGCTTCTTCGCCGGCTTCGACCGGCCGGTCTGCGCGGTGGTGGTCGGGACGAGCAGGGAAGAGAAGAACTGGCGGCCCGAGGGCTACGCCCGGGTCCTCGAGGAGATGGAGAACGCCCACGGCCTCCGGCCGGTGCTCGTCGGGGGCCCGTCGTCGGTGGAGCGGGCGCTGGCGGACCGGATCGTCGGCGAGACCGCCGCCCGACCCGTGGACGCGCTGGGCGACGATCTCCGGCGCCTCATGTGGATCCTCGACGGCGCCGCCCTGACGCTGAGCCCCGACACGGGCCCCCTCCACATCAGCCGGGCTCTCGAGACACCCGTGGTGGGGCTCTACGGGTACACGAACCCCAGGCGCCACGGACCGTACCGGAAGTACACCGAGCTCGTCGTCGACGGCTACGCCCGGACCCCGGAGGAGGACTATCCGGTGAGCATGGAGTACAGGGACGGCATGAAGCGGATCACCGTGGAGCGGGTCCTCGAGAAGGTGGCCCTGGCCCTGGAGCGCTACGGGCCCGGATAGGCTCCGGCTGCCCCGCTCACCCCAGCCAGACCATCTTCGCCACTAGGAGGGCGAGGGCCGCGACCAGGCCGAGGCCCGCCTCCCACTCCCGGTTCCGCCGGTAGGTGGCCGGAGAGAAGCTCCACGACCGGCCACCGCCCTCACGTCCCGGCGCCCGGTACGGCGTCAGCCGCGGGAAGAAGAGGGGCACCCGCTCCCGGTAGTCCCGGTATGCGTCGCCGAACTCCTCCTCCAGCACTCGCTCCTCGACCCGCATGGTCCGCCGGTAGACGACGAAGAAGAAGAGGAGGAAGAGGGCGACGAAGACCACCCGCCCCCCGGCCGCCGTGACGCCGAGCCCGATGAGGAAGCTCCCCACGTAGAGCGGGTTCCGGGTGTGGGCGTAGGGACCGTCGGTGGCGAGCTCCTTCTCCTTGCGGATGCATCCGGCGGCCCACGCCCGGACGCCGGCGCCCAGAGCGGCGACGATCCCTCCGACCACGAGCAGATCGGGGCGGGGTCGGGCGAAGAGGAAGAAGGGGATGACCAGGAGCCAGACCGCCCGGAGCCGGACGGCCCGGGAGCCCAGCTTCATC
>CAZMPV010000022.1:0-2962 GCA_964567985.1 uncultured Gemmatimonadaceae bacterium | reverse complement strand
CGGACCGACTTGAGGTGGAGGGTCATGGAGCGGACCACCGGGATCTTCACCCGCATGTAGACGAGGTAGTGGTCCTCGTCGTCGGTGAAGTGGAGCTCGGCTTCGCCGCCCTCGGCGAAGAGCCCGTCGGTCTGGATGACCGGCCGGACCACGACGGTGGGAAAGGTCCCGGCCGGGACCTCGACCGTGTCCCTGCCCACGACCTTCACCACGACCGGATTGCCGTCCTCCTTGAAGTACCTGTGGTAGCGGTACTCCATCCCCGGCTCCAGGTCCAGGGTCCGGACGAAGTACATGAAGGCGATGTCGTCCAGGGGAAACGAGGTGGGCATCTCGCCGGTGTTCTCCTCGTCCGTCCGGCTCCAGCGCCGCTCCTCGGGGAAGATCTCGTAGTGGCGGTCGCTCTCGTAGCCCGCCTCCCGGATGCGCTGGTGGAAGCGCCGGCTCACCAGGTCACGGACGTCGAGCCAGGACTCGAAGCGGTCGTCCACCCGGGCCATGGGGACGCCGCCCTCCAGGTCCATGACGAGCCGGTACGACGGATAGCCCCGGACCGAGTCCACCCCGGCCACCTCGAGGGACCCGTCGCCGACCGAGAAGACCCCCATCTTCACCTCGTACTCCATCCGCTCGCCGGGCCCGAAGGGGACCGGGGCGGCCGACGGATAGAGCGGCGCCCTTTCGTCCGGGGTGGAGTCGTTGGCCGCGGCCCCGTCGTCCTGACCCGCCGCGGGCGTCGCGACCCCGGGAAGGGCCAGGACGCACGCCAGCAGCGCCGCCGTCCGGAAGCCCCGGGGCGTCCTCACGCCGCCCCCTCGCCCTTCCAGGCGCCGCCCCGCATGGGGAGCAGATCCCAGAGGGTGCGCAGCGGCCGGAAGCGGGTCTCCCGCCGGCGGATGCCGTAGTCCATCTCCAGGGGCGTCTCCTCGATGCGCCGGGCGTGGGGGACGAGCCGCTCCAGGAGCTGGAGCTGGCCGGCCCAGCTCTCCCGGTCCAGGAGGGGCTCGTCACCGAGCTCCCGGATCGCCTTCTTCAGCACGATGACCCGGTATGCCCGGAGGCTCGAGAGCGGGTCCGCCACCGGCGCCCGATCGTGGGTGGCGCCCAGGAGCTTCCCGGCGAGCCACCGGCTCACCCGGACCCGGCGGGGCGCACGCTCCCGGTCGTCTTCGCCCCAGACCGCCGCGACCACGTCGGCGCCGCCCTCGATGACCTTGACCATCTCCACCACCGCCTCCGGCCGCTCGGTGAAGTCGGCCTGGAGGGGCACGGCCACGTCCCGCTTCGGATAGGGGGCGAGCTCCACGGCCCGGCGCAGGAGCCGGTCCAGGGCCCGTGCCCCCCCGATGCGCTCCTCGCTGGAGAGGACCTCCAGAGGCACCGTTCCCCGGTAGCGCTCCAGGACCTCCGCCGTCCCGTCCGTCGAGGCGTCGTCGAAGACGAGGATCCGGAAGTCCCGCCCGAACTCCGACATGAGGGTCCGGATCTTCCAGAGGAGGAGCCCCACGGTGCGCTCCTCGTCGTGAGCGGGTATGCAGAAGTAGATCACGGATCTCTCTCGTCGTGAGCGTCGCGTCGGGAATCGGCCGGCTCCGGCGGGCCGTATGGGGTCCTTCGCCGGACGACCGCGGCCGGCAGGGTAATACAGCCGCCGCGGAGGCCGGTTCCTGCCCGGCGGGGCGGCCGGCCCGCTCCAGACGCGCTCGGCCGCCCCCGCCCCGGGCGGCGGGCTACCCCCTCTCCTTCCAGCGCCGGTGCTGCCAGAAGTACTGCTCCGGGGCCCTCCGCACCGCCTCCTCCAGGCGCGCGGTGTAGGCCTGGACCAGCCGGCGGACGTCGTCCTCGAGCCGGCCGCTACGCTCCACCGGAATCCTCTCGAAACGGACCTCGTACCGACTCCCGCCTCCCTCCTCCCGCAGGGCGACCCCCAGGAAGAGGGGCGCCCCGGTCCGGAGCGCCAGCGTCGCGGCGCCCCGGGCCGTGTTGGCCGGCCGGCCGAAGAAGCGGACCTCGATGCCGCCGGAGAGGGGGTTCTGGTCGCCGACCAGGGCCACCGCCCGTCCGTCCCGGAGGGAGCGGAGCACCGCACGGGGCGCCTTTCGCTTGTGGACGACCCGGAGGCCGAGCGCCTCCCGGGCCGCTACCAGGTCCCGGTCGAAGAGCGGGTTGCCCTGGCGCAGCGCCACCGCGTCCAGGGGAATCCCCCGGGCCGCGAGAGCCGCCCCGCCGAGCTCCCAGTTGCCCAGGTGGCCGGTCACCAGGACCGCTCCCCTGCCGGCGTCGAGGGCCCGCTCGAGGGCTTCCAGACCCTCGATCCGGGTCCGCTCCCGGACCCGGGCGGGGTCCAGCCCCGAGAGCCGGAGCATCGCCACGCCCTCCCGCCCCAGGTGACGGTAGCACTCCCGGGCCACCCTCCCCCGCCAGCGCGCCGGGCGGTCGGGGAAGGCGATCTCCAGATGACGGTCCACGTCGGCCCGGCGGATCCGGAAGAGGGTTCCCGCGAGCCATCCGACGGCTCCGCCCAGGGACTCGGCCATGCGCCGGGGCAAAAGGCGGGCGGCCCCGGCGAAGAGGCGAAAGAGGCCGTATTCCAGCCGATGTCGGAACGTCGGCGTCCTCACGGCCCGACCGACGGCTCCGGATCCGGGACCTCGTCGGCGGGCCGGGTCCGAGGCTCGCCGGATGCCGCCGGCTCCCCGGCCGCCGTCTCCGCTCCCCGCTCCTCGGGCGCGTCCGCGAACTGGAGATCGTAGAGGCGCCGGTAGCGCCCGCCTTCCTCGTACAGGGACTCGTGGTCGCCCCGCTCCACGATGCGACCCTCGTCCACCACCAGGATCTCGTCGGACTTCCGCACCGTGGAGAGCCGGTGGGCGATGACGAAGACGGTCCGCCCGGTCAGGAGCCGCTCGACGGCCCGCTGGACCACCTGCTCCGACTCGGTGTCCAGGGCGCTCGTCGCCTC
>CAZMPV010000021.1:0-16556 GCA_964567985.1 uncultured Gemmatimonadaceae bacterium | reverse complement strand
CGGGGCCAGGGAGCTCGTCGATCGAGGGCTCCGCTCCTGCTTCGCGGTGCCGGTCGCCGTGGAGAACCGGACCGTGGGAGCCCTCAAGGTGAGCTACGATCGGCCCCGGGCGTTCACCGAGATGACCGTGGAGCTCGCCCGGGAGATGGGGAGCCACCTGGGGCTGGCCCTCCGCCAGGCGCGCCTCCTGGAGGAAGTGGACGAAGCCACCGCCCGGCGGGCCGCCGCGGAGGAGCGGGCGGAACGCCTGGAGGTCCGCCTGGAGGGTCTCCTGGACGCCCTGGAGCTGGGCGTAGGACGCATCGATCCGGAGGGCACGATCCTCAACGTGAACGAGGCGTACGCCAGGATCCTGGGGTACGCCTCGCCGGACGAGGTGGAGGGGAAGGATGTCCGCTCGGTCATGGTCCACCCCGAGCGGTGGAGCGAGGTGGTCGACCGGGTCGGCGTCGGGTCCCGGCTTCCCCCCGAGGCCGAGTTCCAGCTCTACAGGGCGGACGGATCCCCGGTCTGGGTGGCCGGGTGGGGCCGTCCGATCGAGACCGCCGACGGGCAGGCGGCCTTCGAGGGCGTGATCCGGGACATCACGGACCGGAAGCGGCTGGAGGAGCGGGTGGTGCGGATCGGCATCGAGGAGCGACGGAGGATCGGTCGGGAGCTCCACGACCAGCTCGGCCAGCAGCTCACCGGCATCGCCTTCCTGGCCAGCAGCCTCATCGACCGTTCGGCCGACGCCGACGGACCGGCCGCGGAGATCGCCTCCGAGGCCCGGGACGCGGTGGCCCGAATCCGTCACCTGACCCGGGGGCTGGATCCCGCCGCCCTCGACGACCAGGGCCTCGCCGACGCCCTCCACGAGCTCGCCGGCGAGGGGCGCCGACTCTTCGGCGTCGAGGTGGTGGCCGACCTGGATCCGGAGACCCCGGTCGGCGAGGACGAAGCGCTCCACCTCTACCGGATCGCCCAGGAGGCCCTCACGAACGCGGTTCGCCACGGCGGTGCCTCCCGGGTGCTGATCGAGCTCCAGGCCCGGGACGACGAAAGGATCCTCCAGATCCGGGACGACGGGTCGGGCATAGCCACCGAGAGCCCCGACCAGGAGGGATTCGGCCTCCGGAGCATGCGCTACCGCTGCGAAGTGATTGGCGGCGAGCTCGAGATCCGATCGGAGGAAGGATCCGGGACGACCGTCGTCTGTCGCCTTCCGGCCGAGCCCGCCCCACCCTCGACCCGGCCCAGCATCCGCTGAGCCCCTATGGGGCCGACGCTCCCCCCGTCCACCGCCGCCGGAGGTGGAAGGGAGCCCCATCCCCATAGGGGATGCCCCCATCCCGATTTCGTAGTACGCCCGATTTTGACGCTCCTGTCACGTCGCCATCTTGGAGAGGTTCCGGCGCACTCACCCGTCCGGTCGTGCCCCGGAGCCGGTCCAGCCTTCGAGCCGAACCACGGAAAGTCAGAACCGACACGTGGAGCACGACCGCCCCGCCCGCATCGCCGTCGTGGACGCCCATGCCATCGTACGTATGGGTCTGGTCCGGCTGATCGAGGGCGAGTCCGACCTGGAGATCGCGGGAGAGGGCGCCACGGTCGACGAGGCCCGGGAGCTCGTCCGGCGCGAGGGGTTCGACCTCCTCATCCTGGGCCTCAACCTCGACGGGGCCGACGCCCTGGAGCTCATCGGGGAGCTGTCGGGAAACGGAGAGGATACGCGCCTCCTGGCCATGTCGGGGTACGACGAGGCCGTGATGGCGGAGCCGTGCCTCCGGAGGGGCGCGTCCGGCTACGCCCGGAAGGACGCGGAAACCGAAGAAGTCCTCCGGGCGGTGCGGACGGTTCTGGAGGGAGGAATCTACGTGGGGGAGCGGGCGAAGCGGCGGATCCTGAGCCGACTCTCCGAGAGTGCCGCGAGCCCGACCCTGGACCAGCTCACCGACCGGGAGATCCAGGTCTTCCGGCTCCTCGGGGAGGGTCACGCCACCCGGGAGATCGCCGACCTCCTGGACCTCAGCCCGAAGACGATCGAGAGCCACCGGGCCAAGATCATGAAGAAGCTGAACGTCGAAAACGCCACCCAGCTCCTCCACCGGGCGATCGAATGGGTCCAGCGGGAACGAAGCTGAAGCGCTCTTGCCTCCGTGGCGAGCTGGGGGATTCCCCCAGTATCCCTCGGGGGAAGCCGTACCGGGCGACGGGGGCGATCCCCCACCGAAGAGGAGGGCCCTCCCCGATACAGCCAGCAGGACGAGTTCGTTATACTTGAGGCGCACATGGAAGACCGAGCCCCCGGCCTCCTCCTCGCCACCCCGACCGCGGTGAGCCCGTCCCTCGCCTCGCGGCGGACCGGACCCGAATGAGCTCCACGCGTGAGCAGACCCACGACACCGCCGGCCTCGAGAAGGTCGTCGCCGACTTCCCCGTCGGCGTCTACCGGACCACCCCCGACGGTGAGTTCCTGTACGCGAACCGGGCGCTGGCCGACATCCTCGGTTACGAGAGCGTGGAGGCCCTGACCGAGAAGAAGCCCTCCGACCTCTATCCGGATCCCCGCGACCGGGAGCGCTGGAGCCGCCGTCTCCGGGAGGAGGGCCTGGTCCGGAACGTCCAGCTCCGGCTCCGGCGGGCCGACGGCAGCCTCGGCTGGATCCGCCACACGGCCCGGGCCGTGGAGGGCCCCGACGGCGAGGTCCGCTGCTACGAGGGCGTCGTGGAGGACGCCACAGACCTGGTGGAGCTCCAGAAGGAGCGGGACCGGGAGCGGACCACGGGGCGGCTCCTCGAGGCGGTGGCCGTCGCTTCGAACGCCACGGAGGAGCCCGAGGAGGCGTACCGGACGGCCCTCCAGGAGATCTGCGGCTCGAAGGGGTGGCCGATCGGTCACGTCTACGTCCCCTCCGAAGACGACCCGAAGATCCTGGCTCCGACGCCCATCTGGTACCTGGAGGAACCGGACAGCTTCGCCGAGTTCCGGACGGTCACCGCCGCGCACGCCTTTCCCGTGGGCCGGGGGCTGCCCGGACGGGTCTTCGAGTCGAGGAAGCCCGAGTGGATCCCGGACGTCCAGGAAGCCACGAACTTCGATCGTGCCGCCGCGATGAAGGACCCGAGCGTCCGGGCCGCCTTCGCTCTCCCGGTCCTCGTCGAGGACGAGCCCGTGGCCGTCCTGGAGTTCTTCAGCCCGGAGGTCGAAGAGCCGGACCGCCGGCTCCTGGACGCCGTGGAGAAGATCGGGATCATCCTGGGTCGGGTGGTGGAGCGAGAACGGATCCGGGGGACGGTCCGCCGGCTGAACCGGGAGCTGGAGAGCAGGGTCGAGAAGCGGACCGCGGAGCTCCGGGCCACGGTCCGGGAGCTCGAGGCGTTCACCTACTCGGTGTCCCACGACCTCCGGGCGCCGCTCCGGGCCCTGGACGGCTTCAGCGAGGCGGTGCTCACCGACTACGGGGACGAGCTCGACGAGACGGGGCGGGACTACCTGGAGCGGATCCGGCGGGCGGCCCAGCGCATGGGAACGGTCCTGGACGACCTGCTCCGTCTCTCCCGGATCAGCCGCCGTGAGCTGGAGGTGGAGGAGGTGGATCTGGCCGAGCTCGGCCGTGAGGTGGCCCGGGAGCTGGCCGACGGGATGCCGGACCGGGACGTGGCGTTCTCGGCGCCCGACACGCTCCCCGCCGAGGGCGACCGCCGGCTGCTCCGGATCGTCCTGGAGAACCTCCTGGGCAACGCCTGGAAGTTCACCGGCAAGGAGGGCGACCCCCGGGTCGAGCTCGGCCGCACGGAGGTCGACGGGGAACGCGCCTGCTTCGTGAAGGACAACGGAGCCGGGTTCGAGATGGAGTACGTGGACAAGCTCTTCCAGCCCTTCCAGCGGCTTCACCGGGACGACGAGTTCCCGGGCTCCGGGATCGGGCTGGCCACCGTGAACCGGATCGTGCACCGACACGGCGGCCGGGCCTGGGGCGAGGGCGCGCCGGGAGAGGGCGCCTGCTTCTACTTCACCCTCTCCGGAGGGGCCGCGGATGAAGGGTTCAGACAGGAAGGAGCGTAGAGCGATGGCCGACCGAAACCGGATCCTCCTGGTCGAGGACAACGACGACGACGTGGCGCTGGCCCGGCGGGCTTTCCAGGAGAGCAAGCTGGCCAACGAGATCGTCGTGGCCCGGGACGGTGTCGAGGCCCTCGAGGAGCTCTTCGGGACCGAAGGCGAGGACGCGCCCCCCCTGCCCCAGGTCGTCCTCCTCGACCTGAAGCTCCCCCGACTCGACGGGCTCGAGGTACTCCGGGAGATCCGGAATCACGAGCGCACACGCCTGGTGCCCGTCGTCGTCCTGACCTCCTCCGACGAGGAGCGGGACCGGGTCCAGAGCTACGAGCTCGGCGTGAACAGCTACATCCGCAAGCCCGTGGACTTCGGGCAGTTCGTGGAAGCCGTCCGGCAGCTCGGCCTCTACTGGCTCGTCCTCAACCGGAGCCCCTTCCGGGCCGACGAATGACCCCCTACGACGCCGACCGGGAGACCCCGCTCCGGATCCTCTTCGTCGAGGACTCGAAGGACGACGTCCTGCTGATCCTCCGCCACCTCCGGAAGCACGGGATCGACCCCGACTACCGCCGGGTCGAGACCCGGTCGGGGATGGTCGAGGCCCTGAGCGAGGTGGAGTGGGAGCTGATCCTGGCCGACTACACCCTGCCCCGGTTCAGCGCGCCGAAGGCGCTGGAGACGCTCCAGGAGGCGGGGCTGGACATCCCCTTCATCGTGATCTCCGGGACCATCGGCGAGGCGTCGGCCGTGGAGCTCATGCGGGCCGGGGCCCACGACTTCCTCCTCAAGGGGAACCTGGCGCGAATGGTCCCGGCGATCGAGCGCGGGATCAGGGAAGCCCGGACCCGGGCCCGACGCCGGGAGGCCGAGGAGGAGGTCCAGTCGGCCAACGCGCGGCTTCGCCGCCTGCTCTCGGGCTCGCCGGTGGTCATCTACAGCGCCGACGCCTCCGACGTGCTGACCACGACCTACATCAGCGAGAACGTGGCGGAGCACTTCGGACACCCGGCCTCGGCGTTCCTCGACCATGCGGACTTCTGGATCGAGCACGTCCACCCCGACGACCGGGATCGGATCCTCGAGGAGTTCCCCCGGAAGCTCGAGGAGGGCGGGGGAGAGGTCGAGTACCGCTTTCGCAGCGCCGACGGAAGTTACAGGTGGATCCGGGACGGCTTCGAGGTCGTCGAGTCCGCGGGCGGCGGCACGACCGAAATCGTGGGCTACCTCCTCGACGTCACCGAGCAGCGGTCGGCGGAAGAGGACCTCCGCGAGAGCGAGCAGCGGTTCCGGCAGCTCGCCGAGCACATCGACGAGGTCTTCTGGATCTCGTCGCCCGACAAGAGCGAGATCGAGTACGTCAGCCCGGCCTTCAGAGAGGTCTGGCAGCACCCGGAAGAAGCGCTCTACGAGGATTCCGCCCGATGGCTGGAGGACGTCCACCCGGCGGACCGGGAGCGGGTCCGGGAGGCCATCCCCCGGCAGATCGAGGGAGAGTACGACGAGGAATACCGGATCGTGCGGCCCGACGGCGAGGTCCGCTGGGTCTGGGACCGGGCCTACCCGATCCGGGACGAGGAGGGCGAGGTCTGGCGCATCGTGGGCGTGGCCCAGGACATCACCGAGCGGAAGGAGGCCGTCGACGCCCTGGAAGGGATGGAGCGGTACTACCGGGCCCTCATGGAGCACTCCGCCGACGTCGTCTTCGTCCTCGAGCCCGACGCCACGATCCGGCAGGCGAGCGCCGCCGTCGTGGAGCTCCTCGGCGTTCCCGCCGACGAGCTCCACGGCCGCGACGCCCTGGACTTCGTCCACGAGCGGGACCGGGACCGGGTCGCGAAGCGCTTCGACAACGCCGTCTCGGACCGGGAGGGGGAAGCCCGGGCGTCGTACCGGGTCGTCCGGGCCGACGGAGAGATCCGGCACGTGGAGGCCGTGGCCCAGAACCTCATGGACGTCCCGGCGGTGGAGGGGATCGTCGTGAACGTCCGGGACATCACCGAGCAGGTGGACCTGGAGACCCAGCTCCGCCAGTCCCAGAAGCTCGAGGCCATCGGGCGCCTGGCCGGGGGCGTGGCCCACGACTTCAACAACCTCCTGACGGTCGTCGGCGGTCACGCGGACCTTCTCCTCGAAGACCTTCCCGACGGCTCGGACCTCTGGGAGGACGCCGACGAGATCAAGCGGGCGTCCCGGCGAGCGGCGGGCCTGACCCGCCAGCTCCTGGCCTTCGCCCGGAAGCAGGTCCTGGAGCCCCGGACCGTGAACCTCAACGCCACGGTCCAATCGGTCATGGAGATGCTGGAGCGGGTGCTGGGAGAGGACGTGGTCATCTGCCTCGATCTGAGCGAGGAAGTGCTCCCGGTCCACGTCGATCCCGTCCAGCTCGAGCAGGTGATCCTGAACCTGGCCCTGAACGCCCGGGACGCCATGCCCGAGGGCGGCAGGCTGACCCTGCGCACCTCTCCGGGGCACGAGGACCCGGCGGCTGTGGATGAGGGAACGGACCCGACCCACTGCGTGGTCCAGATCGAGGACACGGGAGTCGGGATGACCGAGGAGGTCCGGGAGCGGATCTTCGAGCCCTTCTTCAGCACCAAGGAGAAGGGAAGCGGCCTCGGGCTCTCCACCGTCTACGGAATCGTGGAGCAGAGCGACGGCTCCATCGACGTCCAGAGCGCCGCCGGACGGGGCACGACCTTCACCATCCGGCTACCCCAGGGAGAGCCCGCCTCCATCCGCGAGGACGCCCCTCCGGTGCACGAGGACCGAGAGAAGGCCGAGGAGCCCGCCGACGAGGGCCGCACGGTCCTGGTCGTGGAGGACGACGACGGGCTGCGCCCCCTCCTCCAGCGGATCCTGGAGCGGGGCAGCTTCCGGGCGATCACCGCCGAGACTCCGGAGCGGGCGCTGGAGATCCTGGGCGGGCCGGAGAACGGCGTGGAGCTCGTCCTCTCCGACATGGTCCTTCCCGGGATGAGCGGCACGGAGCTCGCCCGGGAGGTCCGCGCCCGGGACCCCGGGCTCCGCTTTCTCCTGATCTCCGGCTACTCGGACGAAGAGATCTCCTGGGAGGAGATCCCCGGCGGGAGGTCGCACTTCCTGCCGAAGCCCTTTTCGCCGGACGAGCTCCTCGCGAAAGTCCGGGAGGTGCTGGAGGAGGGCTGAGGCAGGCGGCCCCGTGCCGGCCGCCCGTCAGCCGCCGTCCGGGCTCGGCCCGCTCCGGGGCAGGAAGACCTGCACGACCGCCCTGCCCGCCGCTTCGGTGGCGATCCGGACGTGACCTCCCAGGGACCGGACCACGCGGTAGATCGTCGCGATCCTGGCCGGTTCGCCTTCGTCCGGGTCGTCGCGCCGGCCACTCCGACGGCCCTCGGGCTGAACGGAGTCCCGGCCCGGTCCCTCGACCGCGACCGAAAGGCAGACCCACCCCCCGGCCGAGCGTCCCTCCCGGACACGGAGGACCTCCGGCGGCTCGGCCTTCTCGAGGCGCAGGTCGACGCGGCCGGCCCGGGAGATGGAGTCCCGGGCGCCCATCACCAGCATCCGGACCACCTGGTCCAGCTCGGACAGCCGGCCGTCCACGAAGTACGGTCCGCCGCTCACGGAGAGAAAGAGGTCCCGTCCCGGACCCATCCGCCCGGCGAGATCGGCGTGGACACCGTCCACGATCCCGGTCAGGTCCACGGGCGTCGCGGGGCCGCCGCGATCGTCCTCGGGACCGTCCGTAGAGCCGAGCTCGGAAAGGACGCCGCCCGCAGTACCCCGGAACCACCGAATGCCGGGCCCGGCGTCCCGGTTGTCGCCGTGCACGGCGATCTCCACCGCGGCCGCGAGCTGGTCCCTGTCGACGGGCTTCAGGACGTAGCCCAGCGGGTCCGTCTTCCGGGCTCTGGCCACGGTGCGGGCGTCCGAGTGCGCGGTGAGGTAGACCACCGGAACGGACGTCTGGTCTCCGATCCGGCGGGCGGCGTCCACGCCGTCCAGACGTCCGGGCATTCGAATGTCCATGAGGGCCAGATCCGGAGCGTGCTCCCGGGCAGCCCGCACGGCGTCCGCTCCGTTCCGGACCACCGCTACGACCTCGTAGCCCAGCCCCCGGAGCTCCTCCCGGAGGTCCTCGCCGACGATCGCGTCGTCCTCGACCACGAGGATCCGTGCCCGAGCCTTCCGCTGCGCTTTCATCATTGTTCTCTCCGTCCTCCTGCGGTCCCGCGGGGTGGCCGGCCATCCTCAGGATGCAAAACGCGCACCAGCCCGCGCCGCCCCTCGTGCGACCCGCCCTCCGTCGTCTCCCCCTCCTTTAAATCTACGGGACGCCCGGGTCCGGGGCACGGGCCGCCCGGGCCGGGGTACGATACCCTCAAGCGTCGCCTCTTCCCCCGTCCCGGGCCGCCTTCACGGGCAGGTGACCGCCGCACGTCGAGCCGAAGGACGCCGCATGACTCCCTCCGTGGCCGACTCCGCTGCGATCCGGATCCTCCTGGTGGACGACCACGCCATCGTCCGGAAGGGCCTGCGGGGGCTCGTGGAGGCCGAGGACGACCTGACCGTCTGTGCGGAAGCCACGAGCCCGACCGGGGCCCTGGAGATGGCGGAGGAGCACGAGCCCGACCTCGCGGTGGTGGACATCGCCCTGGAAGGCGCCGACGGACTCGACCTCATCTCCCGTCTCTTCGACCGGTTCCCCGACCTCCGGACCCTCGTCCTCTCGATGTACGACGAGTCGGTGTACGCCGAGCGGGCCCTCCGGGCCGGAGCCAGCGGCTACGTCATGAAGGACGAGGCCACCGAGACCCTGATCGAGGCGATCCGCACCGTCCTCGCCGGTGACGTCTGGGTCAGCGACCGGATCATGGAGCGGATCCTCCGGCGGATGACCGGCCGCAGAGACGTGGCCGGGGGCTCACCCCTGGAGGCCCTCACCGATCGGGAGATCCAGGTCTTCCGGATGATCGGCGAAGGAAGGAGCACCCGGGAGGTGGCCGACCTCCTCCACCTGAGCGTCAAGACGATCGAGACCCACCGGGCCAACATCATGGACAAGCTGGACCTCGACGGGGCGAGCCAGCTCATGCACCGGGCCATCGAATGGGTCCAGCGGAGCCGGGGAGGATCCGGGGAGGAAGGCTGAACCGACACCAGGCGACCCCCCGCCCGGCGTCCGCCGGGAACCCTATGCGGGGCCCGACCCCTCCGCCCGTGGAAGGTAGACCGAGACCGTGGTCCCCTCTCCCGGCTCGCTCTCAAGGTCCACGCGGCCTCCGTGCTCCTTCACGATGCCGTACACCGAGGCGAGGCCGAGCCCGCTGCCGTGGGCGAGCCCCTTGGTCGAGTAGAAGGGATCGAAGGCGCGCTCCCGGGTCCGCTCGTCCATCCCGTGCCCGTCGTCGGTCACGCGCATCCGCACCCAGCGCCCGGAGCGTCTCTCCGCGGTCTCACTCTCCCCGGTCTCCGTCACCGGGGGGACCGAGGATTCCTCCACCTCCTCGACCCGCACCCGGATCGTGCCCCCCCGGTCCAGGGCGTCCCGGGCGTTGACCACCAGGTTCAGGACCACCTGCTCCACTCTCGTTCGGCTGGCCAGGACCGGAACGGGCTGCTCCGGCAGCTCGAGCTCGAGCTCGACGTCCGGGCCCAGGAGCTGGCCGAAGAGGTCGGTCATGTCCCGGACGGTCGAGCCGAGCTCGATCCGTCGGCGGGGCCCCTCCTCCTTGCCTCCGACGGCGATGAGCTGACGCACGAGGTTCGCGGCCCGGTCGCAGGTCCGCATGCCGGCCTCCAGGTCCTCCCGGGTGCCGGCGCTGATCCCCTCGTCGCTCCGGGCCAGCTCCATGGCCCCACGGATGGCCGTGAGGATGTTGTTGAAGTCGTGGGCGATGCCGGCCGTCAGGTGGCCCACGGCCTCCATCCGGGACTGGACCCGCAGCCGTTCCTGGAGCCGCTCCTCCCGGGTCACGTCGACGGCGTGGCCGTGTATCCTCGTCAGGCGGCCGTCGACGAACTCCCCCCGGGCGTTCTCCCGGATCCGGACCCGGCTGCCGTCCGTGCGGATCAGCGTGGTCTTCCGGTTGCGAACCTCTCCCCGCTCCCGGAGCTCGTCGAGGAACTCCTCGCGCTCGTCCCCCGGATAGAAGTCCGACGCGTCGGCGTCCAGGCAGGCATCCACCGACTCGAACCCCATGAGCTCGGCGAAGGCCCGGTTGCAGTCCAGGATCTTCCCGTCGGGGGTGGTCACGTAGTTGCCGGCCACGTCGTCGTGGAAGAGCCGGCGATACCGTTCCCGGCTCTCCGCGACGAGGCGCTCGGCGTGGTGGCGGTACACGGCGATCTCGATCGCCGTCTTGAGCTCCCGGGCCTCGAAGGGCTTGATCAGGTAGCCGAAGGGCCGGGCGGACTTCGCCCGGGTCAGCGTCGTGTCGTCCGAGTGGGAGCTGAGGAAGACCACCGGCACGTCCACTTCGGCGGCGATGCGGTCGGCCGCCTGGATGCCGTCCACTCCCCCGGGCATGCGGATGTCCATGAGCACCAGGTCCGGCCCGTGGGTCCGCGCCGCCCGGACGGCGTCGGCGCCCGAATTCACCACCGCCGGCACCTCGTAGCCCAGCTCCTCCAGCGTCTCCCGGATGTCCTCGGCGACGATCACGTCGTCCTCGGCCACCAGGATCCGGGCCGCCACGGGCACTTCGATCATCATCATCGGGTCCCTTTCGACTATGCGGCTTTGCGGCGGTTCCGGGGGAAGGTCACCCGCCAGGTGGTGCCCCCGTCACGCTCCCACTCCAGCGTCCCGTCCATCTGGTCCACCAGGGCCCGGACCAGGGTGAGCCCCAGGGAGTCCGGATCGTCCGGATCGACCTCGTCGGGCAGCCCCGACCCGTCGTCCCGCACCGTCAGTCGGACCGTGCCTCCGGAGGGGTCGGTGTCGAGCTCGACCCGGACGAGGCCCTCGTCGCCGTCCCGGTACGCGTGCCGGAGCGCGTTGGAGATCAGCTCGTGGACCAGGAGGCCGCAGGTGACCGCCCGGTCGGCGTCGAAGACGAGATCGTCCGCGCTCAGCTCGATCCGGACCGATCCGGTCCCCCACGACTGGGACGCGTCGCGGACCAGGCTCTCCAGATAGGCCGCCATCCCGGTCCGGGTGGGATCCCCCGTCTGATAGAGCTTCTCGTGGAGGAGCGCCATGGCCGCGATCCGACCCCGGCTCTCCAGCAGCGAGCTCCGCGCCGTGGCGTCGTCGGTCCGGCGGATCTGCATGTTAAGGAGGCTCGAGATGGTCTGGAGGTTTCCCTTCACGCGATGGTGGAGCTCCCGGACGAGCAGATCCTTCTCGTCCACCGTCGTCTCCAGGATCCGCTTCCGCTCCGTGGCCTGCTCGACCAGCCGCGAGACGTCACCTTCCTGGGACGCCAGCTCCCGCTGGAGGATGCGCCGGCTCCGGACCTGCTGGACGTGGGTGTCGACCCGGGCCCGCAGCTCCTCCGTGGAGACCGGCTTCATGATGTAGTCCCGGGCCCCCGCCCTCAGGAGGCGGGAGGCGAGCTCGGGCTCGGCCCGGGCGGTGAGGACCACGACGGGTACGTCGGCGAGGTCGTCGCGGTCCCGGAGCCGCGCCAGCAGCTCTTCGCCGTCCATCCTGGGCATCATCACGTCCGTGACGACCAGGTCCGGGGTCCAGCCGTCGAGGCTCTCCAGGGCCTCGACGCCGTCCGACGCGCTCTCGACCCGGTGCCGGTCCTCCAGGACCCGGACCAGGAAGCGGCGCAGCTCGGCGTCGTCCTCCACCACGAGGACGCCGCCCTCGGGCCGCCCGCCGTCCTCCTCGACTGCTCCTTCCTCGTCCCGGGAGGGATCCGCGGACGGCGACGGGGCCTCCTCCGGCTCCCCGGCGCCCTCCCCCTCCAGGCGAGACACCTCGGCCCGGGCCGCGTCGGAGCCGCCGGGGCGGGCGTCACCCGTGCCCGGCTCCTCGGCCGGGCCGGCGGCCGTCGCGGCCCGGTCCTCCGCGGGCTCGATCGGCAGGAGCGCGCTGAAGCGCGCACCGCCCTCCGGCGCGTCGCCCACCTCGACCCTTCCGCCGTGCAGCTCGACGAGCTCCCGTACGATCGAGAGCCCCAGGCCGACGCCGCCGCGACGCCGGGTGCTGCCGCCGTCCCGCTGTTGGAAGCGGTCGAAGATCTTCTCGCGCTCGTCCTCGGGGATTCCCGGGCCCGAGTCCCGGACCTCGAGTCGGAGAACGTCGTGGCCGTCCGGAGCGCCGGGCGGCTCGACCTCCAGCTCGCAGCAAACCAGGCCGCCGTCGGGCGTGAACTTGAGGGCGTTGGAGAGGAGGTTCAGGAGCACCCTCTCGACCTTTCCCGGATCGACGCGACAGGGCAGAGCGTCGGGGACATCCACCTCGAGGGCGATGCCCCGGCGCCGGGCCAGGGGCCGGAACTCGCTCACCACGTCGGTCACCAGGCCGGCGGCGTCCACCTCGGAGCGCTCGAGCTCGACCGACCCCAGCTCCAGCCGGGCCACGTCCAGGAGCTCGTCCACCTGGCCCAGGAGCGAGCGGGCGTTCTTCCGGATGATCTCGAGCCCCTCCCGAACCTCGTCGTCCAGGTCGGCCCGTCGCTGGAGCTCCTCGGTGGGACCCAGGATCAGCGTCAGGGGGGTCCGGAGCTCGTGGCTCACGTTCGCCACCAGACGGGTCTTGAGCTCGTCGGCCTCCTGGAGCTGGCCGTAGAGCTCCTCCAGCTCCCTGTTGGCGGCCTCCAGGCGCTTCCGACGCAGCTCCGAGTCCCGGGCGTCCCGGACCAGGTCCAGCGCCCGGGGGATCAGGGGCGGAAGCGCCACCGCGGTGGCCACGGAGGCCACCGCGGTCACGGCCTTCACGCTCCCGGAGAGCCAGTAGCGGGGGTCCCAGATCGTCCAGACCTCCATGAAGTGGGTCGCCCCGCACGCGACGATGAAGATTCCGAAGGCCACGAACATCCAGTCGTAGGGCAGCCCTTTCCGGCCGAGGGGGCCTTCCTCCCGGAACTCCCGCCGGGCCTTCACCACCAGATAGAGGAGGAGCGGCGGAATGGCCCAGTACGCCAACCCCGTCAGCAGGTCGGAGAAGAAGTGGAGCCCCAGGAGCTTCGGCTCCCACAGGTAGCACATGCCGTGGGGCATGAAGGTCTCGGAGCTCGCGATGGAGCGCAGGAATTCGGTCACGGGGTCCTCCTCCCGGGGGGGGAAGCGCCGGGCTCTTCAGGCGGACTGACTGGGAGGGTATGTACAGAATATGCGCGGTCGAGACTCCCCGGCACAACTAGACGTCGCGCCCGACTACCTCCCACGCGGCCCCGGCGATCGCCGCGTCCTGGGCGCCGACTCCGGTGAGGTCGCAGACGATCGTCTCGCCCTCGGCCTCCCGCCCCGGGCGGCGCCCCGTCACGACGTCGCCGAGCTCGGCGTGGACGTCTCCGGGCTCCATGAGGCCCCTCGCCAGGGCGTGCTGGAGCTCCCCGAGCCGACCGCACTGCTCGGCCGAGTCCACGACCACCTTGTCGGCCCGGGCCAGGAGCTCCGGGTCGAGCTCTTGCTTTCCGGGGCCGTCCGATCCGACGGCGACGACGGTGGCGCCCGGGCCCACCCAGCCGGCCTCCACCAGGGAGGCCCGGCTCGGGGTCACGGTGACGATCAGCCCCGCTCCCTCGACGGCTTCCCGGACAGACGAAACCGCCCGGACCGGTGACGTCTGCGCCCCGTCCCGGTTCTCCAGCCAAGCGGACATCTCCCTGGCGAAGCCCTCCCTTCCGTCGGCCGACGGGCTCCACGCCCGGACCTCGTCCCACACCACGACCTCCCGGAGGGCCCGGAGCTGGAAGCGGGCCTGGGTGCCAGCGCCGACGAGAGCGAGGGTACCGACCTCCGCCGGTGCCAGGTGCCGGGCCGCCAGGGCGCCGGCGGCGCCGGTCCGGAGCTCGGTCAGGTAGCCGTCATCCGCGAGAACCCCCAGGGGAAAGCCGGTCCCGGCATCGAAGACCAGGACGAGCCCGGAGCCCACCGGGAGACCCCGGTCCGGGTTGTCGTAGAAGCCCGTGGCCACCTTTAGCGCGAAAACGCTCTGCCCCTCCAGGTACGCGCCCTTGGCGTGGACCTCCCCCCGGACGGCGGAGATCTCCATGCCCAGCGGGGGCGGCTGCACGGCCCGGCCCTCGGCCAGGGCGGTGAAGGCGTCGGTCACGGCCTCCAGCGCCCGGGACTCGTCCACCGCGCCCCGCAGCCGGTCCCCCTCTACGATCCGCACGAACCCTCCTCCTCACAGGTACCTGTCGCACCTTCGGCCCGATCATATACCTTGTGTTCGACGACTCCCCTTCGCCAGCGATGTCACCAGGATGGCCCGGCGCCGAGGCGCGATCCGAGACCGGGCCAGGGAACCTCCGCAGGGATTCCGGTCAGATGACGACCCTCGCAGTCCTCTCCGACGTTCACGGCAACCTGCCGGCCCTGGACGCCGCCCTCGAGTGGCTCGACGGGCGAGGACTCGATTCCGTGTATCACCTGGGGGACCTGGTGGGCTACGGTCCCTGGCCCGAGGAGGTCGTGGCGCGGATCCGGGAGCGGGCCATCCCCGGGGTGGCCGGGAACTACGACTCCACGGTGGCCGCCGGCTACGACCACTGCGGTTGCCGCTACGAGGACCCCCGTCAGGAAGCCCTCTCCCACGCCAGCTACGCCTGGACCCGCGCCGCGCTCGGCGAAGAAGCTACCCGCTGGCTGGGCACCCTTCCTTTCCGCATCGACCTCCAGCCGGGCGGAGGGCATCGGCCCGGACGCCGGGTGACGTTGGTTCACGGCACGCCCACCCTCAACACCCTCTACTGGGACGAAGAGCGCGACGACGGCTTCGCCCGGCGCATGATCCGCAAGGGCGGGATCCGGGAGGGTGACGTCCTCGTCTTCGGACACACCCACCGTCCCTGGCACCGGGTCGTGGACGACGTGCACCTGGTGAACGCCGGCTCGGTGGGCCGCCCGAAGGACGGCGACCCCCGGGCGTGCCTCCTGCTCCTCGTCCTGGACGGGGACAGCGTCGAAGTCGAGCACGTCCGGATCGACTACGAGGTCGAGCACGCGGCGGAGGCGATCCGCGCCTCCGGCCTCCCGGACGAGCTGGCGGACATCCTCCGGACCGGCGGATCCCTCCCCGACCCCACCCCGGACGAAGCCTCCGCGTGACCGGGTGGCCCGCTCTCGCCCTCCTCGGTCTGCTGGCCGCGGCGGCCGCCACGGCCTGGGCCCTCTCCCTCCGTCGCCGGCTCGACGCCGGCAGCGGGACGCCCGGGCCGAAGGGAGCCGCCGTCTCCGGCGGGCACGACGGCCGGCACGCCGGCACGACCTCGAGCCGCTCGAAGGACGAGCTGGCCGCAGAGGCCGCCCGGCGCAAGCGGGCCGAGGCCGAGGCCGAAGAGGCCCGGGCGGAGCTCGAGCGGGTCCTGGACTCCCTCGCCGACGCCTTCTTCCACGTGGACGCCGAGTGGCGCGTCACCTTCTTCAACGAAGCCGCCGGGAGGCTCCTGCGGCGCGTGGGCAGGAGCGCCGAAGACCTCCTCGACCGCTCCCTCTGGGACGCCTTTCCCATGCCGCCGGAGGCCGAGGGCCGGGTGGTCCTGGAAGAAGCGATGGCGGAGCGTGAGCCCCGGACCCGGGTGAGTCGGAGCGAGGAGCTGGACGCCTGGCTCGAGGTGGGGGCGTTCCCGTCCGGGGACGGGGGCCTCTCGGTCCACGTCCGGGACGTGACCGACCGGGTGGAAGCGGAGGAGGCGCTCCGGGAGAGCGAGGAGCGCCTTCGCACCCTGGTGAAGCACGCCCCCGAGGCGATCGTCGTCCTGGACGGCGAGACCGGCGAGGTGGTGGACTTCAACGAGAACGCCCTTGAGCTGTGGGACCGGTCCGCGGAGGAGCTCCGCGGCTCCGCTCCCTACCAGTTCAGCCCCCCGACGCAGCCCGGGGGCCGCTCGTCGATCGAGCTAGCCGAGGAGTACATCCAGCGAACCCTCGAAGGGGAATCGCCGGTCTTCGAATGGGTCCACCTGACCGGCGACGGCCGTCGGGTCCACACCGAGGTGCGACTGGTGGAGCTGCCCTCGCGGGAGGGACGCCTCATCCGGGGGAGCGTCACCGACATCACGCACCGCAAGATGGCCGAGGACGCCCTCCGGGAGAGCGAGGAGCGCTTCCGGACCCTCTTCGAGGACGACGTGGCGGGCAACTTCGTCACGGACGTCGACGGGAAGGTGAAAGCCTGCAATCAGGCCTTCGCTCGGATGTTCGGCTTCTCCTCGAAAGCCGATGCCCTGGGCAGCAACGTCTACGACCTCTACCCGAGCCGCGAGGACCGGGAGGCGTTCCTCGACCGCATCCGGGACGAGGAGTCGCTGGAATACCTGGAGGTGGAGGCCCGCCGTACCGACGGCTCGCCCCTCCACCTGATCGAGAACGTCCGGGGAGTCTTCGACGACGAGGGTCGCCTCACGGAGCT
>CAZMPV010000020.1:12465-17184 GCA_964567985.1 uncultured Gemmatimonadaceae bacterium | reverse complement strand
GGGCGGAGGAGGTGGGGCCGCGCTCCCGCGGGCTCAGGCGGCGGGTCGGGACTCCCGTTCCCGGTCGGGGGCCCGGCTCCGCCGGGGCTCGTCGCCGCCCCGGATCCACTGCTCGAGCTGACCGACCAGGGTCGGGCTGCCGGCGGCGCTGGCGCCGAAGAGGCCGTCGTCGGTCTCGTCCAGGCCCTCGGCGGGCCCGTGGAGGTTGAGCCAGAGGTCGAAGCGCTCGCTGAGGCGCAGCACCGCGTAGAAGTAGCGGGGGCGGCGTCCCCGTCCCGAGACCAGGTCGAGGACGAAGGCGATCACCGAGAGGTTGAAGACGGCCACGTCCTTCAGGCCGTCCAGGAGGAGCTTCGTCTGGAAGATCAGGAAGTCCCTGATCGTCACGCTCTGGGTCGTTTCTCTCATGGTGCGATCTATGTCCGATCCGTGGCTGGGCGCGTCGCTGTGGCGGGACAGCGGGGCGCGAAGGGCGTCCCGGGCCCGCACCGGTCTCTACGAGGGAAGCGAGCCGGAAGATTCACCGGGGTGGCGGGTGGGGGGCGTCTCGGCCCGGGAAGCGGGCGCCGCCTGGCCGGGCGAGGGGGCGGTCGGCACGTTGGTGCAGTCGAGGGTTCGATTCGTCAGACAGCTTGGAGGCCCCATGCCCGAGTCGCAGCGATCCGCTCCCGCCCCCTGGATCTCGCTCCTCGCTTTTGCTCTGCTGCTGCCGCCGGGGGCGGTGGGCCAGGAGGTCGGCCCCGCCAGCGGCGCGCTGATCATCGCCGGAGGGGCGCTCCAGGACACCACGGTCTTCCAGCGCTTCGTCGAGCTCGCCGGAGGCCCCGAGGCGCCGATCGTCGTCATCCCCACCGCCGGGGGCGGCGACGACTACGGCCCCTACTACCGGGGGCTCGCCCCCTTCCGCGAGGCCGGGGCCCGGAATCTCACGGTGCTCCACACCTACGACCCCGAGGTGGCCGACACCGAGGAGTTCGTCCAGCCCCTGACCGACGCCCGGGGCGTCTGGTTCACCGGCGGGCGCCAGTGGAGGCTCGCCGACGCCTATCTGGACACCCGGGTCATGGACGAGCTGTGGGGCGTCCTCGAGCGGGGCGGGGTCATCGGCGGCTCGTCGGCCGGAGCCACGATCCAGGGCGACTACCTGGTCCGGGGCGACACCGAGACGAACACGATCATGATGGGGGACCACGTCGAAGGGATGGCATTCCTGAAGGAATCGGCGATCGACCAGCACCTCCTGGCCCGGAACCGCCACTTCGACCTGATCGAGGTCGTCGAGGCCCACCCCGAGCTCCTGGGAATCGGCCTGGACGAGAACACGGCGATCGAGGTCCGGGGAGACGAGTTCCGGGTCCTGGGCGAGAGCTACGTCGCCATCTACGATCACCACAGCCGCCTGGACTCGGGGGGGCGGTTCTACTTCCTGGAGCCCGGCGACGTCTTCGACCTGGCCACCCGCACGGCGTACGAGCCGACCCGGGGGCGTGAGGCGAAGGAGCGGGTGGAGGAGGAGCCCTGGCCGCCCCGCTGAGCGGCCTTCCCGGTTCCAACGCTCGGGCCGGTCGCGCCGTCCAAGGGTGCGAGACGAATCCCGAACCCGTTGCCGGAGATCCACCGTCATGACAGGTCCAGCCACCGTCCTCGCCGCCCTCCTCGCTTCCGGGTCCGTCCTCGGGCTCCGGGGCGACATCGCCCCCGGCCCGGCCACCGCCGGCGCATCGATCCAGGACCGCTGCGAGCACCGGGCCGAGCGCTCGGCGAGGGTGGGGGCGGCGGCGTCGGACCGGCTCGCGCTGCGGGCGGGGTCCGGCTCCCTGAGAATCGAAGGCGTCCGGGGGCTGGAGGAGGTCCGGGTCCGGGCCGTGGCGTGCGCGTCCAGCGCCGAATGGCTCGACGCCCTCCGCGTGACGGCCGGCCGAAGCGGCGAGGAGATCCGGGTGGAGACCCGCTACCCGGACGACGACCGGGGCCGGGGGGACCGCTACGCCCGTCTGGACCTGGTGGTGGAGGTGCCCATGGACCCCGAGGGCGGAGCCTGGATGGTCGCCGACATCCACGACACCTCCGGCGGAATGGAGGTCTCGGGGCTGGGCGACACCCGGATCGACGACAACTCGGGCGAGATCGTCGCCACCAACATCAACGGCTTCCTCCGGATCGACGACAACTCCGGGGAGATCCACGCCCGGGACGTGGCCGGCGACGTGGAGATCGACGACGGCTCCGGCGAGATCCTGCTGCAGGACGTGGCCGGAAACGTCACGCTGGAGGACGGCTCCGGTAGCATCGACGTCCGGGACGTAGGCGGGAGCGTGGTGGTCCGGGACGACGGCTCGGGCGACATCCGGGTGTCCGAGGTGGCCGGCGACTTCCGGGTCCACGACGACGGGAGCGGCGGGATCAGCGTCCGGGACGTCCGGGGCCGGGTGGAGATTCCTCCGCAGCGCTGAGGCGGGTCCCCTCCCCTCGCATCGGGACGGGACGGACCCTACTCTGTCCGGAGGTGCGACACCTTCGAACCTCCGGGAGCAGCCATGTCGTCTCCACGCCCCGCCGACACCTTCGGCGTCGCCGTCGTCCTCGCCTTCCTCGCCGCCACCGGCCTCACCGCCCAGGAGTCGGGCCCCCTGGGCTTCGCCGCCGACCGGGCCGCCGTCCTGGACTCCCTCGAGCGGCGGATGGAGGGGATGCCCTCGGCGGACAGCATGCTCGTCTGGCACAGGGCGATGACCGCCGAGCCCCATCACGCCGCCACCGAGGCCAACGTCCGGACCGCCGAGTACCTGGCCGAGCGCCTCCGGGGGTTCGGCTTCGACGAGGTCCGGATGAACCGCTACGAGGTGCTCCTGCCCCGGCCCACCGAGCGGGAAGTGGTGCTGGTGGCGCCGGAGCGCTACGAGCTGAAGCTCGAGGAGCCGCCCCTGGAGCCCGACCCGGACACCCGGAAGGAGGGCGTGCTCCCGCCCTTCAACGCCTTCTCTGCCGACGGCGACGTGGAGGCCGAGGTCGTCTACGTGAACTACGGGATCCCCGACGACTACGAGGTCCTGGACTCCCTGGGTGTCTCGGTCGAGGGGAAGATCGTGCTGGCCCGCTACGGCCGGAGCTGGCGAGGCATCAAGCCGAAGGTCGCCGCCGAGCACGGCGCGGTGGCGTGCATCCTCTTCTCGGACCCCGCCGACGACGGCTACCTCCGGGGCGACGTCATGCCCGAAGGAGTCTGGCGCCCGGAGCACGGCGTCCAGCGGGGCTCGGTCATGGACATGCCCACCTACCCCGGCGATCCTCAGACCCCGGGCCGGGCGTCGAAGCCCGGGGTGGAGCGGGACCCCCTGGAGGAGGTCCCCACCCTGCAGGAGATCCCGGTGCTGCCGATCTCCTACGGCGACGCGCTCCCGATCCTCCGGAGCCTGGGAGGCCCGGTGGCCCCCGAAGCGTGGCGGGGAGGGCTGCCGGTGACCTACCACGTCGGCCCGGGGGCGTCGGTGGTCCGGATGCGGCTGCGCCACGACTGGTCGATCCGGCCCATCGTCAACGTGATCGGGGTGCTCGAGGGCTCGGAGGAGCCCGAGAAGGTCGTCATGGCGGGCGGTCACCGGGACGCCTGGACCTTCGGTGGGCGGGATCCGATCAGCGGGGCGGTCTCGCTCCTGGAGTCGGCCCGGGCGCTGGCCACCCTGGCCCGGGAGGGGCACCGGCCGAAGCGGTCGATCGCCATCGGGAGCTGGGACGCGGAGGAGTACGGCCTCATCGGCTCCACCGAGTACGGCGAGGAGTTCGCCGACGAGCTCCGGGAGAACATGGTCGTTTACCTGAACCGGGAGAGCTACACCGCCGGGAGCTTCGGGGCGTCCGGCGTGCACTCGCTCCAGCCCTTCATCAACCAGGTGACCCGGCTGGTGATGATGCCCGACGGCGGACGCACGGTCCACGAGGCGTGGGCCGCCGACGCCGATGAGGCCGGGACGGTGGAGTGGTACGGGCGGAACGACGTCCGGATCGGGGCCCTGGGCTCCGGGAGCGACTACACCGTCTTCCTGGATCACCTGGCGGTGCCGGCGGTGAACCTGGGCTTCGGGAGCGGCAACGGGATCTACCACTCCCGCTACGACACCCACTGGTTCTTCACCGAGTACGGCGATCCGGGCTTCGAGTACGGGATGCGCCAGGCCGAGCTCGTGGCCTACTTCCTCCTCCGGCTGGCCGACGCCGACGTTCTCCCCTACGACTACGCCGCGGCGGCCGAGACGGTGGAGCGCTACCTGGACGAGCTCGACGCCGAGCTCGAGTCCCGGGGGATGACGGGCACCGTCGAGCTGCGGCCGGTCAGGGCGGCGGTCCGGGGGCTCGAGGCCGCCGGTCGGACGCTGAACGCCGAGCGGGACCGGATCCTTCAGATGGACTCGGGTGTCCTGGCCCGCCACGGAGACGCCCTGGAGCGGATGAACCGGGCGCTCATGGCCGCCGAGCGGGGCTTTGCCGCCTCCGAGGGGCTCCCGGGCCGGCCCTGGTTCAAGCACCAGCTCTACGCCCCGGGCTTCTACACGGGCTACGGCGTGAAGACGCTCCCCGGCGTCCGGGAGGCGATCGAGAAGGGCGACGCCGCCGAGGCCCGTGCGATGGCCGGGGTCCTGGTCGGTGCCCTGGAGCGGGCCCGGACCCAGGTGGTCCGGGCGGTGGCGGCCGCCGACGAGATCCGCTAGGAGATCCGGGCCG
>CAZMPV010000020.1:0-12365 GCA_964567985.1 uncultured Gemmatimonadaceae bacterium | reverse complement strand
CAGGTGGTCCGGGCGGTGGCGGCCGCCGACGAGATCCGCTAGGAGATCCGGGCCGCCCCCCGGGATCAGCGGAAGCTGAGGCTGATCCGTCCCGTGACCGCGTTGTAGTCGCCGGCGCTGTACTCGAGGGCGAACTGGAGGAGCAGGAGGTCGAGCTGGGCGCCCACCCCGAAGCGGGTCCCCCCTTCGAGGCCGGGGCTGAACCGGATGACTTCTCCGTCGTCGGGCAGCGCCGGGTTGTCGTTGGGGTTGCTCACCGTGTACTCCAGGTCCACCGACGGGCTCTCGTACTGGCCCATGCCGTAGACCGAGAGGGGCCCGAGCCCCTTGCCCACCGCGACGCCGAGGGTCGTGGTGGAGGCGTCCAGGTATTCGCCGACCGTGAAGCTCTGGTAGCCGCCGAAGGCCGCCAGGTCCACGGGCACCGGGCCCGGGAGCCAGCGGTTGATCTGGTGGGTGACGCCGAGTCCGAAGGCCGAGACCTCGCCGACCTCGTCGTCCACCTCGATGCCGGGGATGAAGCGGGCGCTGACCTCGGTGCCGAAGCCGACGCCGAGGCCGGCCTGGATCACCGCGAAGGGGATCGCTGGCACGTCGAAGCCCTCGGGGAAGGGGACCTCGAAGTCCGCCGGATTCTTTCCGTACTTGGCCAGTGAGTCCGCGAAGGCGCCCGCGGGAGCGAGGGTCACGCCGTCGCCGTCGCCGACCGCGGTGGGAGACGTGGGCCCGCCCTGGACGCTGTAGGGGTTGGAGAAGGTGCGGTCCATCCCGTCGGGGAACTCGCTGCCGTCCACGGTGATGCTCGACGGCAGAACTGGCGTGAAGCTCTTCTTCTCGTCCGGGATCAGGGCCCCCATGATCCGGACGCCGATGTCGAAGCCGAGCTGGTCGTGGACGTCCGGGGTGCGGACGAAGCCGGCGGTCAGGGCGTTGCCCATGCCCTCGAAGACGGGCCGGGCGTAGAGCTCGGCGTTGTCCCGGGCCAGGGATTCCAGGTTGCCGCCCACGTCCTGGGCCCGGGCCAGCTCGGGTCCGAGGAGCAGGAGGACCGCGGCGGTCGCGAGGGCGATTCGTTTCATGGGGGGCTGTCTCGTTGAAGTCGAGAGTCACCGTCGGTCCGACGATCCCTCGCCGAACGTCGGCCACAATTTAGGTCCGGGGCCGGAAAGGTTCCAGCGTCTCCGGCCATCCCGGGGTCCGCGTTCGGGCGCTTCCCGTCTGGGTTGTCCCGATGGTCTTCCCGCGCCCGCGCCCGCGATCGTTGGCCGCAGCGGATGTCGAGTGTACAATGCAGTCGAGCCGGCGGGTCGGTGCCTCCGGGACGGGGGCCCGGCCTCCAATCCGTTCGGTCCTCTCCCACGGGAGCCACGACGAATGAAGCGCATCCTGGTGGCAGCGGCGGTGGCGAGCCTTCTCCTCCCCCTGAACCTCTCGGGACAGAGCTTCGGCGTGGCGCCCCGGATCAGCACCACCGGGGTCGGCGCCGACGTCGCGCTCTCGGTCCACCCGAAGGTGAACGTCCGGGCCGGCGTGGGCTTCATCCCCGTCGAGCCCGAGGGAACCTTCTCGGAGATCGACTACACGATCACCTTTCCCTCGCCCCAGTTCACCGGCGTGCTCGACTTCTATCCCACCGGCGGCGGCTTCCGGCTGAGCGGCGGCGTGCTGGCCAGCTCCGGCGAGATCGAGGTGGACGGCGCCTTCTCCGGGACGGTCACGATCGGCGACCAGCAGTACTCCGGCGCCGAGGTGGCCGAGCTGAACGGGCTCATCGAGACGAAGGGCACCGCCCCCTACGCAGGGGTCGGCTGGGGGAATCACGCGGCCTCCGGGATCGGCCTGGCCGTCGACCTGGGTGTGGGGCTCCAGGGCGATCCGGAGGTGACGCTCTCCGCCAGCGGCCAGGCCACCGAGTCCCAGGAGTTCCAACAGAACCTCCGGGAGGAGGAGGCCCAGGCCGAGGAGGACCTCGGGACCTTCTACAAGGTCTATCCGGTCCTCTCGATCGGGCTCAAGTTCGGGATCGGAGGGCGCTGAGCGGAGCGGGGGCTCACCCCTCCGGCAACGCGTCCAGCACCCGGACCACCAGCTCCTCGAAGTAGCTCCCGAAGCCCCCGGGGCTCGGGCCCTGGCGCACGACGACCACGTCCCGGGAGGGGATCACCAGCGTGCGCTGACCCATGTAGCCGGCGGCCCAGTAGGCGTCGGCCGGCACGCCTTCCATCGCTCCGCCCCGGTTGAGCCAGAAGAGCCCGCCGTAGCCCCGGCTCTCGTCGCCGGGGGCCGGGGTGCTGATCAGCTCGGTCCACCCTTCGGGCAGGATCCGCTCCCCCTCCCACATCCCGTCGTTCAGGTGCAGCAGCCCGAAGCGGGCCCAGTCCCGGCTGCCCCCGAAGTCGTAGCCGGTGACGATGAAGTTCCCCCAGGCGTCGGTCTCCAGGACCATGCTCCGCATCCCGATCCGGTCGAAGAGCTCCCGCTGGGGAAAGGTCAGGAAGTCGCCGCCCCGGGCCTCCACGGTCCGCTTCGCGATGTACATCAGGCTGAGCGGGTCCGAGTTCCGGTAGCGCCAGACCTCCCCCGGCTCGTAGCGCTGGGGCTGGTTGACGGCGTGGAGGTGGACGTTCACGCCGTCGAAGTAGATGCGGAAGTGCTCGTTGGCGGCGACGTAGGAGGCGTCCGGGTCGAGGCCGAAGTTGTCGAAGTCGAGGCCGCTGGACATCCGCAGCAGGTCCACGATCCGGATGTTCCGGCGGGGGTCCTCCGGGCCCTGCCACTCGGGCACCGGTGCCGGGTCTTCCGGCTCGAACTCGCCCTGCTGGACCAGCACGCCGGTCAGCGCCGAGGCGATCGACTTCCCCATGGACCAGGAAATCTGGGGCGTGTAGGGCCCCCAGCCGGGCGCGTACCGCTCGGCCACGATCTTGCCCCGGTAGAGGACGACCACGCCCCGGGTGTTCTGGGGCCGCTCCAGGGCCTCGTCGTCGAAGGCCCACTGGAGCGTCGCTTCCAGGGCTCCGGTGTCCACGCCCGGAAAGGAGCCGACGGCGTTCCTGTCGCCCGTGGGCCAATCCTGGGTCGAGGGGTCGGGGAGGGAGGACGGCACGTCCACCGGCTCGAAGAAGACGTCCCGGTTCCCCGCCGGGAGGATCGCGCAGCCCTGGTCGCCGCTGTACTTCGCCGTGCGCTGTCCGACCTCGGGGTCGATGACCGTCGCGGTCTGCTCGCCCTGGTCCACCCGGTACGTGAAGTCGTCCTCCCACTGGAAGGGCTCGAAGCGGGAGATGTCCCGGGCGATGACTTCCTCGGGGGTGCGCTGATAGTCCCGGCCCACCACGAAGAGGCCGGCGCAGAGGTGGTGGGCGCCGATCCCCAGGTGGTACCAGCTCTCCAGGCTGTCCGAGAGGGCGAGGCCTTCGGAGGCGTCGTCGTCCGGTGCGCCGTCGCTGCCGGCCGGAGGCTGGCATGCGGCCAGCCCGAGGGCGAGGACGACGGCGAGGGTGGTGGCGGTCCGGCGGGCGATGCGGCGGCTCATGACACTTCTCCGTTCATGAAGCGGTCCAGAAGCGTGTGGAAGTGGTGGGTGCCGACCTCCTGGCTGGGAGAGTAGCGGCCCCGGTCGTAGAGGCGGGAGCGGACGCCCTTCTGAACCGACTCCACCACCTCCTCGTCCTCCATCTCCACCCGGTGCAGGTGAGCTCCGATCCCGGTCTCGGGCATCCGCTCGGCGAGCATCCAGGTCCGGAAGGCGATCTTCGTCCTCCGGGGCCCCAGGGGGTAGACGACGTTCATCGACAGCCCCCAGGGGTAGAAGTTCAGCATCAGGTTCGGGAAGAGCCAGAAGTAGAAGGCGCTGATCCGCTCGCCGGCCTCCGGGTGGTCGTCGGGCAGCTCGAACGCCGGGGCGTCGTCGCCGCCGGGGGCGACCTGGAGGTTTCCCCAGGCGAAGCGCTCGGTCCGGTATCCCTCGTAGTCCAGCCCGGAGAGGCTCCGGGCGTGGACGTAGGGGATGTGGAAGCCCTCCAGGAAGTTGTCGATGTAGAGGGCCCAGTTGGCGTCGGTGTAGTAGTCCTTCGAGCTGTCCGGGTCGAACCGGGCCTCGTCCATGTCCAGGAAGTACGTGCGCTCCTTCACCGGCCCGATCCACTCCTCGAAGGGGAAGGCCGGGTCCAGGGAGGTGAAGCGGAACGGGCCCCACTCCCCGACGGGGAGGGAGGGGAGGTCGTCGTCCTCGGTGGGGAAGTCCTCCGCCCCGTCGAACTCGGGCATGAACTCGAAGCCGCCGTCCAGGCCGAACTTCCGGCCGTGGTAGCGGCAGCGGAGGCTGTTGCAGTGACCCTCGCCCTCCACCACCAGGGCGCCCCGGTGGGTGCAGACGTTCGACAGGCAGTAGAGCTCGTGGTCGACGTCCCTGGTCAGGACCAGGGGCTCGTCCAGGGAGCCCGGCAGCAGCGTGAAGGGCTTCACGTGGCCCGGGGCCTTGAGGGCCGTGGCGTCGGGCAGGAGCTGCCAGCTCCGGGCGAAGATCCGCTCCACCTGGGTCCGGTAGTGCTCCGGGTCGTGGTAGACGTCGGCCGGGAGCGTCTCGGCCCGGCGGATGTCGTCGTCGACGTGGAAGTCGGCTTCGTCCATGTGGAAGTCCGGCTTGACGTGAACGCTCGTACTGGCCACTACCGTGGTGCCGGGGAAGCCCGGAGGGCGTACCCGAATCCGGGGGGCCCGGCGAGACGCTCGTCCCACGAGGGACGAGAGCCACTTCACTTCGGAGGAGTCAGAATGGCGGACGACGGAGGATCGGGAAAGGGCACCCGGGCGGTCTGGGCCGGCGAGGAGGAGCGGCGCCCCGGCGCTCCCACCCAGGTGCCGGTCGTGCACTCGGTCTCCTTCGGCTATCGGGGCCTGGACGAGTGGATGGAGGTGGCCACCGGCGGCCGGGAGGGGCACATCTACAGCCGGAACACCAACCCGACCGTCGCCGCCTTCGAGGAGAAGATCCGTGACCTCGAGGGTGCCGAAGCCGCCACGTCCTTCGCCACGGGGATGGCGGCGATCGCGGGCACCCTGTGGACGCTCCTGGAGCCGGGGCGGAGGGTCGTCTCCGTCCGGGACACCTACGGGGGGACGAGCGTCGTCTTCCAGGACTACCTGCCCCGGTACGGGGTGGAGTGCGTCCTCTGCGACACCTCGGACCACGGCGCGATCGAGGCCGAGGTGGCCCGGGGCTGCGACCTCCTCTACCTGGAGACGCCGACCAATCCGACGCTGAAGGTGCTGGACCTGGAGCGGCTGGCCCGGTCCGGGCGGGAGGCCGGCGCGGTGGTGGTCGTGGACAACACCTTCGCCACGCCGGTGAACCAGGCGCCTCTGGAGCTGGGCGCCCACCTGGTCGTCCATTCGGCCACCAAGTTTCTGGGCGGCCACGCCGACGCCCTGGGCGGAGCGGTCTGCGGCGACCCGGGCCACATCGAGCGCATCTTCCGCTTCCGGGAGATCACCGGGGGCACGCTCCACCCCGAGGCCGCCTACCTCCTCCTCCGGGGAATGAAGACCCTGCACCTCCGCATCGAGCGCCAGAACGAGAGCGCCCTCCGGATCGCCCGCTGGCTCGAGGAGGCGGACGGGGTCGAGGCGGTCCACTACCCCGGCCTCGAGTCCCACCCCCACCACGAGGTGGCCCGGCGCCAGATGACCGGCTTCGGCGGGGTGCTGAGCTTCGCCCTGGAGGGCGGACTGGAGCGGGTCGGCCGCTTCCTGCCCGAGCTTCGCCACGCGCACCTGGCGGCGAACCTCGGAGCCGTGGAGACGGTCGCGGGGACGCCGGCCACCACCAGCCACGTGGAGTGCACCCCGGAGGAGCGGGCGGCCCTGGGGATCCCCGAGGGGCTGGTCCGCTACTCGGTGGGGGTCGAGGACGCCGACGACCTGATCCGGGACCTGGAGGGGGCCCTGGGGGCGTCGGCGTGAGCGAAGGCCCGGGCGTGGGGGACGATTCCCGGACTCCGGCGGGCCGGCCCTTCGACGCGCCGGCCGGCGGGCTCACAGCGGAGGAGCGCCGGGTCCTGGAAGCCGTCGACGCGTCCCGGGTGGTGGAGCGGACCCGGGCGCTGGTTCGGATCCCGACCCACGACGGAGACGAGCGGGCGGCCCAGGAGCTGATGGCGGAGTGGATGGCCTCCGACGGCCTGGACCCCGATGTCTGGGAGATCGACCTGGAGGCCCTGGCGGAGCACCCGGCGTACAGCGCCGAGCTCGAGCGGGACGGGGCCCTGGGCGTGGTGGGCCTCCTGGAGGGCCCGGAGCCCGACGCCGGCCCCACCCTGGTGCTCAACGGCCACGTGGACGTGGTGCCCCCGGGCGACGAGGACGAGTGGAGCGCCCCGCCCTTCTCGGCCCGCCTGGAAGGGAGCCGGATCGTGGGCCGGGGCGCCTGCGACATGAAGGGCGGGCTGGTGGCTGCGCTGGAGGCGGTCCGGGCCGTGGGAGAGGCGGGTCCGGCGCTGGCGGGGCGGGTCCGCCTCCAGAGCGTGGTCGGCGAGGAGGACGGGGGGACGGGCACCCTGGCTGCCGTCCTCCGGGGCCACGTGGGCGACGGGGCGGTGGTCCTGGAGCCCACCCGGCTCGCGGTGGTCACGGCCCAGGCGGGCGCGCTGAACTTCCGGATCCGGGTCCGGGGCCGGGCGGCCCACGGCGCGCTCCGGACCGACGGGGTGAGCGCGGTCGAGAAGTTCGAGGTCGTCCACCGGGCGCTCAGGGCCCTGGAGGTCGGCCGCACCGAGCGGCTCGGCGGCGACCCGCTCTTCGAAGGCTACGAGGTGCCGTTCCCGATCTCCGTGGGACGGGTCCGGGCCGGGGACTGGCCGTCGAGCGTGCCGGGATCGCTGGTGGCCGAGGGCCGCTACGGGGTGGCGGTGGGCGAGGATCCCTCGGAGGCCCGGGCCGAGCTGGAGGCGGCCGTTGCCGACGCCGCGTCCGACGATCCCTGGCTACGGGAGCACCCGCCGTCGGTCGAGTGGTGGGGCGGGCGCTTCGAGCCCGCGTCCACGGACCCGGACGACCCTCTGGTCCGCTGCCTCGTGGAGGCCCACGAGGACCTCGCGGGGAGCGCGCCGTCGGTCGTGGGGGTCCCCTACGGCGCCGACATGCGGCTCCTGGTCAACCAGGGAGGCACCCCGACGGTCTGCTACGGCCCGGGAGACGTCCGCCTCGCCCACGGCCCCGACGAGTCCGTCGAGGTCGGGGAGCTGATGGCCGCCGCCCGGGCGGTGGCGCTGCTGATCCTGCGCTTCTGCGGGAGGGCCTGACGGCTCAGCCGCCGGGTCCGCCCGCGTCGTTGGTGTCCGGTGGGGTCGTGTCCCGCGGGCTGGCCGCCGCCGGGGGCGCGGCCCGCTGCTGGTACTCCTGGAACTGCTGGGCCAGGGACTCCAGCCGGGCGATCATCTGCTCGACCTCGGAGTTTATGCTGGCCATCTCCTCCACGAGGTTCTGGCGGAAGGCCTCCATCTCCTGCTGGACCTCTTCCATCTCCATCGCCTCGGCCTGGGCGCCCTGGATCTCCTGCTGGAGCTGATTCGCCTCCTGGGAGAGGCTCATCATCTGCTGCTGGTCCTGGCTCTGCCGGGCCTGCTGGACCTCGGAGCGGAGCTCCTCCATCCGCTCCAGGCTGCTCTCCACCGAGGAGTCCACCTGGACCATGGCGTCCTCGACGGTCTCCTGGAGCTCCTGCTGCTCGTTCTGAAGCTCCTGGTTCTGCTGGAGCGCCTGCTGCTGGAGGGAGTTCAGCCGCTGCTGGAGCTGCTGGAACTCCTGGATCATCGTCCGGACGCTGTCCGGGATCTGGGCCTGGCCCTGGCCCTGGGGCGCCGGTACGGGCGCCTCCTGGGCCGTAGCGGGGGAGGCTGCGAAGGTGAAGGCGGCGAGGGTCGCCGCGGCGATGACGGTTTCGTGTATGCGCACGGAAAAAACTCCCGGGGTGGGTGATCGAGTCCTGCCGGTGGGGAAGGGCGAAGCGCGCCCGCCTCGGTCTCGCCGGCAACCGACACTCATATGATGCCGCCGGGCAAATGGTTCCCCGCCCGAAGGAACCGTTCCGCTTGCAGCACGCTGGCCGAAAGGGCCACTTTCGGGGGCATGAGCACCGAGCGCGAAGGGTCGCCGCCGGAGGAGGGAGAGGCCGGGGAGGTGCTGGCCGGGCGCCCCGAGCGGGGGCTCCACCGGGTCATGGGCATCAAGGAGGGCCTGGCGGTCACGGTGGGGATCGTCATCGGGGCGGGCATCCTCCGCACCCCGGGCCTGATCGCCGGATATCTGGGCGATCCCTGGGCGATTCTCGGCGTCTGGCTCCTGGGGGGCTTCGTCGCCGGCCTCAGCACCCTGCTCCTGGCCGAGATGGCCGCCGCCCTGCCCCAGGCCGGCGGCAAGTACGTCTACGCCCGGGAGGCCTTCGGCCCCATCGCCGGCTTCGTCGCCGGCTGGTCCGAGCTCCTGGTCACCCGGGCCTTCTCCGGGGCGGCCAAGGCGGTGGTCATCGCCGAGTACCTCGTGCTCCTGACCGGGCAGGGCTCGATCCGGATCCTGGCCGGCGTGGTCATCGCCGGCTTCGCCCTCCTCCACCTGGGCGGCATCCGGATGGGAACCCGCTTCCAGAACTGGACCACGGCCATCAAGGTCGTGATCCTGGTGGCCATCGGGGCCGCCGGCGTCTGGGCCGGGGGCGCCCGGGGCTTCGGGCCCGACGCCACCTTCCAGCCCGAGTACGGTGCGCTCCTGGGGTTCGCGCTGGCCTACCAGTCCGTGGCCTTCTCCTACTACGGCTGGGAGGACGCGGCCAAGATGGCCGAGGAGACCCGGGACCCGGGCCGGGCCCTGCCGAAGATCCTGGTGGGGGGCGCGATCGCGGTGGCCCTCATCTACCTGGTGATGAACGTCGCCTTCCTGAACGCCCTGACGCCGGCGGAGATGGCCGGCTCGGAGCTGGTGGCGGCCGACGCGGTCCGGGGCGTCTTCGGCGACGCGGCCGGCACCTTCATCACCCTGGTGGGCATCCTGATCCTGCTGAGCAGCCTCAACGTGAACTTCCTGGGGATGCCCCGGGTCGCCTACGGGCTCTCCCGGGACGGGCTGGCCCCGAAGGCCTTCACCCGGGTGAGCCCGAAGGGCACCCCGGCGCCGGCCCTCTACTTCATCACCGCCGTCATCCTGGGGCTGGCCGTGACCGGCGCCTTCGAGTGGCTGATCCGCTTCATGATGCTGGTGGCGATCTCCGTGGACCTGGTGGTGCTGCTGGGCTTCTTCCGCCTCCGGGCGGAGCAGCCCGAGCTGGAGCGGCCCTTGCGGGTGCCCTTCTACCCGTGGCTTCCGGCCCTGGCGATCCTGCTGTACGTGGGCGTGCTGGCGGTGATCGTCGGCACCCAGCCCCGGCTCGCGATCGGGGGCGGGGCCATGCTCGCGGCGCTCATCGCGGGCGGGGTGTGGACGGCCCGGCGGCTGGACTCGGCGGAGGCCTGAGCCGGACCCGTCCGCCCACCGGCAGCCGCGGCCGGGCCCGCCCGCTCAGAAGTGCTGGAAGAGCGAGATCCGCACCCGGTTGTCCAGGCTCTCCTCTCCGGCGACCGGGAGGCTCACCGCCCCGCCCAGGAAGAGGGTCCGACCCTCGAAGATCCGCACCTTCAGCCCAGGGCTCAGGTAACCCTCCCGGTGGCCGGGACCCGGCTCGCCCACCTCCGAGACGCCGTCGTACTCCAGGAGCGCCTGCACCCGGGAGGTGGCCCGGTAGAGGACCGAGGCGTTGTAGGTCAGGTGGGGATGGGATCCGCTCTCCGCTCCGTCCGCCGTGGGGATGCCGAAGCGGGTGAAGGCCACCACCTCCCACGGACCGGCCTTCCATCCGGCGTTCAGGAAGGGCTCGATCTCGTAGTGGTCGCGGCCCAGGCTCGGGCGGACCGCGGAGATGCCGTCGGCGGCCGGCGGCCCTCCACCGGAGGCCAAGCCGGGAGCGGCGTCGAGCCCTCGGACCCGCCGGGAGCCGTGGCCGTGGTCCCCTTCGCCGTGGTGGTGGTCGCCGTGGGTCTCCTCCGGCGCGTCGCCGCTCGTCGGCAGGCCGGCCGCGAGGCCGCCGCCCAGGAGCAGGCCCCGGTCCTCGAAGGCGTAGCTGGAGAACTTCACCGCCACCTCGGTGAAGCCCAGGGCGCTTGCGGTGGCGCTGTAGGGCACGGCCGCCTCGAGGCTGACGGCCCGGGTGGGCGCCCACTCCCCGGTGATCTGAAAGGCGTTCTCGGCGGACGCCTCCGGGAAGTCGAGCCGGACGTAGTCCAGCCGGACCTTCCGGTCGGGGCTCACCGACCCGCTGATCATCGGATGGGCGAAGTGGAGCCCGGCGTGGCCGTGGGGATCGTCGTGGGAGTGTTCGTGAGCCTGGGCCGCCGCGGCCGCGGGCAGCGCGACCAGGGTGGCCAGGGTCAACAGGGTGCGTTTCGCTGTGCGGTCGGTCATGGGTGCGCTCCTCCGGTTCTGCGCCGCATTCGCCCGCGGGAGACGGCGCCGGGCGCGGAGGGACCGGGCCGCCTCGGATCGCGGGTCGCTCTGGCTGCTCTTTCAGCTTGTGCGGCGCAGGGGAGGCGCGCGGGGGCGGGGCGGGAGGTTCCCGGTGGCGAGGGCCGGCGGACGGCCCTCGCTCCAGGCCGCGACGGGGAGGCGCGCCCGTGCCTCCGGCGCGGGCAGCTCGGGTCCGGCGGCGGGAGCCGGGACCGTGGCCGTGCCGTGGCAGGTGCCGACGCAGGTGCACGGCGCGTCGGGCGCCGGCTGACGCGCCCGGGTGTCGGTTTGCCGGTCGGGCTGGTGGTGCGGACAGGCGTGGATCGGGGTCGCGCCGCCCCCGCCCGCCAGGAGGAACCCGCAGGCCAGGAGGAGGGCGCCGATCCGTCGGAGTGGTCTGTGCACCGAGCACATGGTCGGTGCCTTCCCGGTCCCGTTCAGCGCGCCGTCGGTCGTGATCCTCTCACGAAACCAACCCGGGCGCCGGCCCCGAGGTTCCACCCGGATCCGACCCGCGGCGGGGGTCCATCGCCCCCGACCCGCCGGCCCGGCCGCCTCACGCCGCCACGAACATCCCGGTGGCGTACATGATCACCAGCCCGGCCAGGAGCCCGGCGGCGTTCAGGGGCGCGACCAGGCCGCCCTCCCGCTTCGCCAGGAGCTTGTAGAGGGCCCAGACCACCTGGACGACGGCCCCGGCGCCGATTGCCAGGAAGAGCACCGTGGCCACGGGCGAGTACGAGAACCCCCCGATCCAGGCGCCCAGGATCGTGGGCACGCCGGCGACCGCGCCCAGGAGCGCGAGCCGCCCGATCGAGGGCTTCGCCTTCGCCACGGGGGCGACGATCCCGATTCCCTCGGTCGTGTTGTGGAGGAGGAAGCCCAGGACCAGGGTCGTGCCCAGGGCGATCTCTCCCGAGGCGTAGGACGTGCCGATCGCCAGCCCCTCGCCCAGGTTGTGGAGCCCGATGCCCAACGCCACCAGGAAGGCGACCCGGAAGGCGCCGGCCACGCCTCCCCCGCCCTCGCCGGTCTCGGTGGGCGAGGACCCGGAGTGGAGGCGCCCCACGCCCTCGATCAGCAGCGGCGTTCCCACCAGCCCGAGCACCACCAGGCCCACGCCCTGGTAGGCGGAGGCCACCATCTCGCTGATCTCCAGGGCCTCGGCCAGGGCGTCGGCGCCCAGGAAGAGGAGGAGCCCCATGGTGAAGCTCAGGAAGAAGTCGAGCCAGCGCCGGGAGATGCCCGAGAGGAAGGGCAGCCAGAGGAGCCCGAGAAAGACCGGGATCACCCCGACGTAGACGCCCAGGAGCGCGAAGGTGGTCAGGTAGCGGGCGTCCGGTCTGGGCGACAGGGTGGACACCTCCACCTCCCGGCTGAAGGTCAACCCGGTGGAGGTCACCAGCGTGATCTCGTGGGGCTCGCCGTCGACCCATGGGAAGGGGATGTCCACGGTGCGCCGGTCCAGGCGGTCGATGGTCGCGCCGCCCTCCATCTCGTAGGCCCAGTAGGCCTCGTCGACCTGCACCTGGGCCACGGTGACCGGCTCGGGGCCCCCGTTCACCACGTGGACCCGGATCAGCCCCTCTTCGGGAAAGCTGATCCGGTCGATGGTGAGCTCCTCCACGGGCGGGAACGCCGCCTGAAACACACCGATGGGACCCCACCGGAAGAAGCCTACCAAGAAGAGGCCCAGGAGGACGAGGGGGAAGATCCCCTTCCAGGCGAGGCTCGCCTTCGACTGCGTCTCCTCCGGCGGCGCCTGGACCGCGGCATCGTCACGCACGGAGGTCCTCCTTCACGTCGAAGAAGCCCATCCACCCCAGCTCGGCGAA
>CAZMPV010000019.1:15681-17783 GCA_964567985.1 uncultured Gemmatimonadaceae bacterium | reverse complement strand
TCTTCTCCTCGGACATGAACTCGGGCCTCTGGATCACCCGGCTCGACGAAGAGGGCCGGGTCGTCTTCTGATCGACTGGAGCGCCCTCCCGGAGCTCGACCCGGCGGGGGTCCGGGCCGCCGTGGACGACGTCGCCGTCCGCACCCCCCTGCTGTCGGCCCCCGGCCTCTCCGAGCGTCTGGAGCGGACGGTCCTCCTCAAGCCCGAGAACCTCCAGGTCACCGGCTCCTTCAAGGTCCGGGGCGCCGCCGCCCGCATGGCCCGGCTGACCGCCGACGAGCGAGAGCGGGGGGTCGTGACGTGCTCCAGCGGCAACCACGGCCGGGCGGTGGCCCACGTCGCCGGACGGACGGGCGTTCCGGCCACGATCTGCGTCCCCGACTGGGTGGACCCGGTGAAGCGGGAGGCGATGGAGGCGGCCGGCGCCCGGGTGATCCTGGCGGGGGAGAGCTACGACGAGGCCGAGGAGGAGGCCTTCCGGATCCGGGACGCCGAGGCTGCGGTCTTCGTCCATCCCTTCGACGACCCGGTGGTGGCCGCCGGCCAGGGGACCCTGGGCCTCGAGATCCTGGAGGAGGCCCCGGACGTCGGGGCCGTCGTCGTCCCCCTCTCGGGCGGCGGGCTGTGCGGAGGGGTGGCCTGGGCCCTGAAGCGGGCCCGGCCCCGCGTGGAGGTGATCGCCGCCTCGGCCCGGCGGGCCCGGGTCATGTGGGAGAGCCTCCGGGCCGGAGAGCCGGTGGCCGTCGAGGAGGAAGAGACGCTGGCGAGCGCCCTGGCCGGCGGCATCGGCCTGGAGAACCGGATCACCTTTCCCCTGATCCGCGCCCTGGTGGACCGGCACGTCCTCGTCGAGGAGGAGGAGATCGCCGGGGCGATGGTCCGGGCCGCGACGGAGCTCCACCTGGTTGTGGAGGGGGGCGGGGCCGTGGGGCTGGCCGCGCTCCTGGCCGGCGCCCTGGACGAGGGTGGGGACGCCGGAGCCGCCACCGGGCCCCTGGTGGTCGTCCTCAGCGGCGGCAACGTCGGTCTCGACACCCTGGCGGAGCTGGCTACCTGATCCGCACCACCACCAGCCGGAGCCCGACCGTCGGGGCGTCCACGTTGACCTCCACGCCCTGGCCGGTGCCGTTGGAGCGCAGGTCGTGGATCCGCAGGCCGCCCCGGCCCGTCGACCCCGAATAGCTCTTCGTTCCGAAGGCGGTGGCCAGGTCGAATTCCTCCTCGCCGAAGCCGCTGTCGCAGTTCCCCGCGGAGCGGGTCCCGGTCAGGGTCACGGGCCACGGATAGGTGCCCAGGGGATTCGGGCGGCAGAAGAGGTCGGTGGCGGTGGTGAAGTCGTAGCGGGTGAAGGTGCGGTCCGGCCCGGCTTCGACCACCTGTCCCATCCCGTTCACCATGGCGGCCAGGGTGTGCTCCTCCAGGAGCGCCTCCATGCTCTTGCCGGTCTTCTGCTCCAGGAACTGAGTGCCCGGCGGGCTGGAGGCCGCGTTCTGCTCCCGGAAGAAGGCGCTCGGCTCCTGGCCTCCGTCGGAGAAGTAGCCGTCGGCCAGGAAGCGGTGGAAGTGCCACGCCGAGCCGTAGAAGTCGTGGGTGTCCGCCGCCCCCGACGGATTGCTCGTCAGGGCGTTGGGCTGGGCCGAGAGGGTATTGACCAGGCGGGCCATCCGGAGGATGACGCCCCAGTTCTCCTCGTTGAAGCCGCCGGTGTCCACGAAGTCCTGGCGGGTGATCCGGCTGTCCACCGACGGACCCCCGGTGGACGCCCAGGCGATCCGGGAGGAGACCTCGGCGGCGATCTCCGCGGTGCCCTCCTCGATCCAGAGGGGATGGGAGGAGCCGAACTGGTCCCGGTTGTATAGCGAGACGATGTGCTTCGCCTCGTGGACCAGGGTGGCAAGGGCCTGGAAGGACGGGTTCTCGCTGTCGTCCAGGGCGTCCACGACACCCACCGAGAAGTAGGTCACCTCGGCCTCGTTGGACGCCGGGCACCGGTCCGACGAGAAGGTGTCGATGCCCAGGACGAAGGCCGCCGCGTCGGAGTCGATCCCCGAGTCGAAGGGGGCGATGACGACGAAGAACTTCCCGTTGCCGTCCACGTCGGG
>CAZMPV010000019.1:0-15581 GCA_964567985.1 uncultured Gemmatimonadaceae bacterium | reverse complement strand
CGAGAGGTCGGGGAGGAGGGCGTCGAAGCCGAGGCGCCGCGCCGTCTCCTCGTGCCGCTCCAGGAGGCGGGCGTGGACGCGCTCCCGGACGCGCATGCGCCGCAAGTCGTCCTCGATCCTCGACCAGGGGATCCGGAAGCCGTCGACCGGTGCCGCCGTGGCCGAGGGAGCCCGGGCCGCAGCCACCCCGCTGGCACCGTTCGCGCTGAAGCGGACGTCCACGTCGGTGGAGCTCTGGTCCCCGCTGCTCGACGGCCAGAGCAGGGCGACGCGGTAGCGGTCACCGTCGCTCCCCGCCGGAAGGAAGAGGCCGCACTCCGCGGGGAGGGGCGCGTCCGCGACGACGCTCTCCCCGCTGTTCAGGTCCAGCGGCTCCTGGCAGACGGTCAGGGTGAACGCCCTGCTCGCCGTCTCGCCCTCGCTGTCCTCGACCTGGACCGTGAAGTCGAATTCACCCCCGGTCGTCGGTACCCCGGAGAGAGCGCCCGAGGCCTGGAAGTCGATCCCCGGCGGCGGGGCGCCTTCCACCACCCGCCACGAGAAGCCGGCGCCCGAGCCGCCCTCGGCGCTGAAGCTCTCCTCGTACTGGAGCGTCAGGCGGGCCCGGTCCAGGGCAGAGGTGCTCACCACGAGCGGCTTCTCGGCGGCGGTCGCCTGGAACTCCACGGCCCCGAGGCCGGGCCCGGTGGCGGTGACGACCACCGTCTGCTCGGTCCCGGGAAGCGTGAGGGTGGTCCGGGCGTCGCCCTGGCCGTCCGTCGTGGCCCGGGCCGGCGAGACGCTTCCGCCGGACGCGGAGAAGTCCACCTGCACGTCGGGGACACCGTTACCGAAGCGGTCCTCCACCCGGGCGACCAGGGGGTCGGGCAGGACCTTTCCGGGGGAAGCCGTCTGCTGGTCGCCCGACTGCTTGCTCAGCGACGCCGGCTCCGCCGCCTCGGCCTGGGCCGAGAAGGTCGTGCTCACCCCTTCGGCCGTGGCCCTGAGCGTCTGGTTGGCCGAGGCGCTGGTGCCCAGCGTCCAGCTCGTCGAGGCCTGTCCGCTCCCGTCGGTCGTGACCGTGCCGGGTGCGGCCGAGCCCCCGCCCTGCGTGGAGAAGCTCACCGACACCCCCGACATGGGATTGCCGTTCTGGTCCCGGACCTCGACCACCGGGTCGGTGGGAAGTCGGGCCCCGACGGTCCCCGTCTGGCCGTCGCCCTGGACCTTCGCCAGGGAGGAGACCATGGGGTCGGCCGGTCCGGTCCCGTCGCCGCCACCGCAGCTTCCCAGCGCAGAGAGGAAAACGGCTGCGGCGAGCGGAATGAGGAAGCGTCGAGTCAGCATCGATCCGGGGTCGGGGAAGACGGGCTCCTGCACGCTCCTAATGATACGCCTTATCGGCTCCAGGGATACAACGCCCGAGGGCCGCCCGGGGTTCCTGTCTCAGCCGGGAGCCCCGCTCCCGACGAGCCGGGGCACGACGCTGCCGGCCGGGGCCCGGAGCGAGACCTCCGCGGCAGCGCTGATCGGGGTCTCCTCGGGGTTCACCTCCACGACGGCTCCGCCCCCGGCCCGGGTGGTCCGGGGAAGGGAGGCGGCGGGCTGGACGAGGGCACTGGTCCCGACGACGAGGCAGACGTCCGCATCCGACGCCGCACGGGAGGCGGCCTCCAGGACCCGGGGATCCAGGCTCTCCCCGAACCAGACCACCGCGGGCCGCAGGAGCTCGCCGCAGCGCCGACAGCGAGGAAGCGTCTCCCGGGACGACGCATCCACCTCGTCCCGGTGCTCCTCCTCCTCGAAGCAACCGGTGCAGCGGACGCGGAAGAGGGAGCCGTGGAGCTCCAGGGGGAGCGCCGGGCCGGGGTCGTCGTCGCCCGCGACCTGCCGGGCCGCCTCGGTGTGGAGGGCGTCGACGTTCTGGGTCACGATCCGGACCCCGTCGCGCTCCAGGGCCAGCCGCGCCAGGGCCCGGTGGGCGTCGTTCGGCTCGCACGCCGACACCTTCTCCCGACGCCACCCGTACCACTCCCACACCAGGCGGGGATCCCGGCGGAAGGCCGTGGGGTTCGCCAGCTCGTCCGGGCGGTACTCGTTCCAGAGCCCGTCCTCGCCCCGGAAGGTGGGCACGCCGGACTCGGCGCTGACGCCCGCGCCGGTCAGGACCACGATCCGCTCCGCCCCATCCAGGAGCCGGCGTGCCCGCTCCACGTCCGCGGCACTCGGACGACCGTCGTCCCCGTCCTTCCCGTTCTGAGGCACCACCCTCAGCCCCTCCAGACGGCCCACGCCAGGGCGACCCACCCGGCGAGGAGGGTGAGCCCGCCCACCGGGGTCACGGCCCCCAGCCAGCGTACGCCCGAGAGGACCAGGGCGTAGAGGCTCCCGGAGAAGACGACGACGCCGATCCCGAAGAGCCAGCCCGCCGCCGTGGCCGCGCCCCCGGGCCACCGGGCCGCCACCCACGCGGCGCCGACGAGGGCCAGGGCGTGGTACATCTGGTAGCGGACGCCGGTCTCGAAGATGTCCAGGTCCTCCGGGGTGAGCCGCTCCCGGAGGCCGTGGGCGCCGAAGGCACCCAGCGCCACGGCCAGGAAGCCGAAGGCGGCGGCCAGGAGGAGGAAGGCCCGGACCGGCCCCTCGGAGCCGTCAGTAGGCAAGGGAGTAGCCCTCCCGCCGCGGGTCGGCCGCCGCCGTCAGCGTCCCGCTCTCGGGATCGACGAAGATCATGTGGGCGCCGCCGAAGGTCGCGGTCCAGCCGTGGACCACCCGGAGCTCGTGGCCCCGAGCCTCCAGCTCCCGCCGCACGGAGGGCGCGATCCGGTCCTCGACGGCCACGCTGTTGCCCCCGTAGCTCCGGAACCGGGGCGCCTCCACGGCCTCCTGGGGGGTCATCCCGAAGATGAAGAGATTGTTCATGATCTGGAGCAGGGACTGGGTCTGGCTGTCGCCCCCGGGCGTGCCCATGGTGAAGCCGAGCTCCGAGCCCCGGAGGGCCATCAGGGGCGTCAGGGTGTGGTAGGGCCGCTTGTTCGGCTCCAGGACGTTCGGATGGTCCTCGTCCAGGGTGAAGAGCGCCCCCCGGTTCTGGAAGAGGATGCCGGTCTCCGGATCGAAGACTCCCGAGCCGAAGCCGTGGAAGAGGCTCTGGATCCAGCTCACCGCGTTGCCCGCGCTGTCCACCGCGGTCAGGTAGACCGTGTCGCCGGAGTCGTCCATCCCCTCGCTTCCCCCGGCCTCCGAGGGGGAGCCGATCCCCGACTGCACGTCGGTGGCGGCCCGGTCCGGATCCACGAGCCCGGCCCGTCGGTCCAGGTAGCCCGGGTCCAGGAGGCTGTCCATGGGGAGGTCGGCCACCGCGGGGTCGGCGACCCAGCGGTCCCGGTCCGCGAAGGCGATCTTCTTGAGCTCGATCAGGGTGTGGAGATAGCTCGAGGTGTTGTGGCCCATCTCCCCGAGCTCGAAGGACTTGGCCATCTCCGCGAGCTGGAGCTGAGCCATGCCCTGGGTATTCGGCGGCAGGACGAAGAGCCGGTAGCCCAGGTACTCGGAGCTCAGGGGCTCGACCCAGGTCGAGGTGTGTCGGCCCAGGTCGATCTCTCGGAGGTAGCCGCCCTTCTCCTCGATGAAGTCGCCGATCCGCTCCGCCACCGGGCTGGCGTAGAAGCCGACCGCGCCGTTCCGGACCACGGCCTCGAGGGTCTCCGCCAGGGCCTCGTTGGTCAGGAGGCTGCCCGCCGGCGGCGGCTCGCCGCCCGGCAGGTACTGGGCCCGGCCCGCCTCGTCCAGGTCGTCGCTCTGGGCCTCGAAGTCCTCCCGGAGCCGGGTGGTGACCGGAAAGCCGTTCCGGGCGTAGTCGATGGCGGGCGCCAGCACCTCCGCCCGGGACATGGTGCCGAAGCGCCGCAGGGCGCTCATCCACGCGTCCACGGCCCCGGGAACGCTGATGCTGAGCGGCCCGGTGGAGGGGATCTCGTCGTGTCCCCGCTCACGGAAGAAGTCCGGGGTGGCGAGGACCCCCGAGCGGCCGCTCCCGTTCAGGGCGTGCACCTCGCCGGTCTCCGGGTCGTAGAAGAGCCCGAAGGCGTCTCCGCCGACCCCGTTCATGTGAGGCCGGACGACGGCCAGCACCGCGGCCATGGCGACCGCGGCGTCGGTGGCGTTCCCGCCCCGTCGGAGCATCTCGTAGCCTGCGGCCGCGGCCAGGGGGTGGCCCGCCGAGACCGCGCCGTGGGGACCCCGGACCTCGGGTCGATTGGTGGCGGGGAAGCGGGGAAGCTCCGCCTCCTCTCCGGGGGGAGGACCCTCTCCTCCACATGCGGCCGCCAGGGCCACGACGAGAAGCGTCACCAGGGACCGGACCGCGCGCTCGCAACCTGCCATTCGTTCTCCCGTTTTCGTCCGAATCGGATCGGCCCCGGGGGTCTGCGGTCCCGGAGCGCCGACGAGGACCATGAGGATGGCCGACGACGCCGCGCCGCGCCACCCCCGGCGGCCCTTCCGATGGATCCCCGGGGGGCTCCGGGGTTATCCGTGTCTTCGGTCGCTCCCGTCTCCTTCTCGCACCGCTCGTCCCGGGCCTCCATGCCGGCACCCACCGTCGCCGATCCGTCCCGGGCCCGGCGCCCGGCCGACCGGGGCCTCTCTCCGGCCCGGGTGGCGCTCCTCGTGGCCGTGGCCCACGGCGTCACCGACGCCTACGTCGCCTTCCTGACCCCGCTCCTCCCGAGGCTCATGGAGAAGCTGGGGCTGTCGATCGCCCTGGCCGCGGCCCTGGCCATGGTGCTCTCCCTGGCGTCGTCGCTTCTCCAGCCGCTCCTCGGATACCTGGCGGACCGCTTCGGCCGGCGGGGGTTCGTGGCCGCGGGCCCCCTCCTGGCGGGGGCGTTCCTCTCCCTGATCGGCCTGGCGCCGAGCGCCACGGTCCTGGCGCTCCTCCTGGTGGCCGGCGGGCTCGGGAGCGCCGCCTTCCACCCGCCGGGGGCGACCCTCGCGGCCCGCGTGGAGGAGGGAGGGGGAAGCGGGCTCCGGCTCTCCTTCTTCTCCTTCGGGGGCACCCTGGGGTTCGCCCTGGGCCCGCTGGCCGCCGTGGGGCTCGTGGGTGCCGTGGGGCTCGAGGGGCTCTGGACCGCCATGTTCCCGGGACTCCTCCTGGCCGGCGTCCTCCTCTGGCTCCTGCCCCGGGGAAGGCGCGACCGCTCGCCCGACCCGCCGCCGTCGCCGGCCCGGCTCCTCCGCCATCTCCGGGGTCCCCTGGGACTGATCTTCGGCGTCAGCGCCGCCGGCGCCTTCGTCCAGCGGGCCTACCTGACCATGGAGCCGATCGTCGTGGCCGAGGCCGGGGGCTCGGAGGCCACCGGGGCCCTCATGCTCAGCGTCTACCTCGCCGCCCAGGCGGGAGGGACCCTGGCCGGGGGCTGGCTCGCCGACCGGGTCGATCGGGGACGGCTCCTGGCGCTCCTGACGCTCCTGGCCATCCCGCCCCACCTCCTGGCGGTCGGCCTGGAGCCCGGATCGGCCGGGGCGCTCGCCATGGCGGCGGTGGCGGGCTTCCTGAACATGGCCGTCCTGCCGCCGATCGTGGTGACGGCACAGGAGCTGGTACCCGAAGGGGCGGCCGCCACGTCCGGCATCGTCATGGGACTGGCGTGGGCCACCGGCTCCGTGGGGGTCCTGGCGACCGGCGTCCTGGGTGATCACCTGGGGGCGCGGGCGGCCACCCTCCTCTCCATGCCGGTCCTGATCGTGGGAACCGCCCTCGCCCTCCATCCCGCCCTGGGCCGGGCGCTGACGGAGCTGGCCCGGGAGCGCTCTGGCAGAGGCGGCGCATCCGACGTACTCTGATCGGGAAGCGGAGGTGCTCGGCGTCCCCCCAGCTCGGACCGGTTCAGCGTGCCCTTCCGGATGGTTCCCCAGCGGGACCGAAAGCTCTACGGCATCGTCAAGAGCGGCAGAGAGGTGAGCGCCTGCCGGGGCGAGCGGCTCTACGGGGCCGGTGAGCCCGCAGACGAGCTCTTCGTCGTCCGGAGCGGCTATGTGCGCCTGACGCTCCCCGAGGACGGGGACCGGAGGCCCCGGACGGTGGCAGTGGCGGGCCCGGACGAGCTCTTCGGCGTGGACGCCGTCCTCTCTTCCACCCGGCGGGTCTTCACCGCCACCGCCGGGGAGGACGTGACCGCGGTCGGCGTCCCGGGCCCCCGCACCCTCCGGGCGATCCGGAACACCACCTGGACCCTCTCGCTCCTGGTCCGCTCCCTCCACCGGGACCTGGCCCGGGCCCGCTGGTCCGGTCCCGGGTCCGGCGGCCCGACCACCGACCGACGGCTGGCCGACCTCCTGGCCGAGCTCGCGGGACGCCTGGGCGTACCGGGGGAGGGAGGCGTCCGCATCCCCCACTGGTTCACCCACCAGGAGCTCGCCGATCTCATCGGTGGCCACCGGTCCACCGTCACCACCCGGATCAACGAGTGGATCTACGCGGGGCTCCTCGAAGAGGACGACCACGCCCTGGTGGTCCGGGACCCCGACGGGCTCCACGCCGCGGGATCCGGCAGGGAAGGGTGGCTCGGATCCGTTGACCCTTCCTCCCCGTAACGGTAGGTTTCGGGCGCCTTTCGGGCGATTTCGCCCCCTGAGGCTCGAGCCGTCATCATCCACGGGACGTCATGGCAAAGAAGTCCAAGCATCCGAAGAGCAAGAGGAGCGCCGGCGGAGACAGCGCCGAGGACCGCTTCATCGAGGCCACGCTGGGCGCCTGGGAGTGGGCCAAGTCCAACTCCCAGACGGTCACGGTCGCCACTGTGGTCCTCGCCCTGGGAATCGGCGCCGGGATCTACTACAGGAGCTACCAGCAGGATCTGAACCGGCAGGCCGCCCAGGAGTTCGAGCAGGTCCAGCAGGCCGTGGGCGCCGGCTCGCCCGAGAGCGCCCAGAACGAGCTGCGGCGCTTCCTGGAGCGCTTCGGCGACACGTCCCTCGCTCCCGAGGCCCGGATCCTCCTGGCCGAGACCCAGCTCCGGGCCGGCCAGCCCGGAGAGGCCGTCTCCACCCTCGAGCCCGTGGTGGGCGACCTGGACGAGCCGGTCAAGCTCCAGGCCGCCTTTCTCCTGGGCGTCGCCTACGAGGAGAACGGAGACTTCGACGCCGCCGAGGAGCTCTACCTCCGCATCGCCGACGAGGCGACCATGACCTTCCAGGTTCGGGAGGCCCTGGCCGACGCCGCCCGCATCCGGACGGAGCAGCAGGAGTACGCCGCGGCCGCGGAGCTCTACCGCCGGATCCTGGACACCTTCGACTCCGAGGTCTCCGACGCCGCGACCCAGGACGCCCAGCAACGGCAAGCCGCGCGGCAGCAGGAGCGCTCGCTCTATCGCCTCCGCCTCGCCGAGGTCCAGGCCGCCGCCGAGGACGAAGGGTAGGCGGCCCACCCCGCACCCGGTCACTCTCGACCGGATAGGGCATAATACAGTGCAATATAAACCTATGCATCACATGGGTTTATACACCTTTTCCTCAGGTTCCTTCTAAACCTCGCTCGGCCAGGGCGAAGCCGACCCGTTCCGGCACCACGACGCCCCCTCCGCTCGCCGGCACCCGCCCGGACCCGTTCCACCTCGAACCCCTCCACGCTCCACACGGGCCGGGGAATCGAGCCTGGAGACCCCCTCCGGGACCCGAGCCGCCCCGATTCACGCCGCCCTCCGGCCCCCATCGTTCTCCAACGGCCACCTCCGTCCGCCATCGCCGCGAATCGGCACCGTCATAGCCGCGAACCCGTACCGTCATCGCCGCGAACCGGCCCGTCCAGACGATCCTCGGACGCCCGAACCCGCCTGTCATCGCCCTGATCCGGGGTTTTCCACATCGTCTCTACACTTCGTATAATATATATTATGTAAAGTTAATCGGAAATGAGGGCCCATGTCCTGGACGAGGGCTCAAGAGGCATCTCCTCCCCACCGTCACCGCTTCCGGGCCAGCACCGCGATCCTCCGCCGCAGGAACGGAACGGTCGAGAGGAAGCTGCGCTCCAGCTCCCGGAGGACGGGCAGATGGGACTCGGCGTAGTACGCCTTCTCGATCGAGAACTCCCGATCCAGGAGGAGGCGGCGGATCCGCTCCAGAGACTTGTAGTCCACGTGGCTCCGATCCGGCTGGAGGACGATCCGGTTGTTCTTGAGGATCTCGATGAGGTGACCCCGGTGGGGCGTCCAGACGGAGATCCGGCCTCCCCGCTTCAGGAGCCGCCGGCACTCGTCCAGGACGTCGTCGGTCTGCTCGGGGGTCAGGTGCTCGAGGAAGTCGGCGGCGACGACGAGATCGAAGGCCTCGGGGTCGAGGCCTGTGTCTGCGGCGTCCGCCCGGAGGAAGCGGACGTTGTCCACGCCGTCGCTCCGGGCCCGGCTCCGGCAGAGCTCGATGGACTTCTCGCTGAAGTCCACGCCGACAACCTCCCGGACGCCGGGGGCCAGGGTGAAGCTGAACGTGCCCCAGCCGCAGCCCAGGTCCAGGACGCGCTCCTCCTTCCCCGGACGATAGATCTGCAGGACCTTCTCGATGCGGTAGCGCTGGAAGGGGCTTTCCACGTCCCGGAGATGGCGGGAGGCTTCCTCGAAGTAGTCGCTCCGGTCGTAGTACTCCGGGCCGACTCCCTCGGAGGCCTCGGGGGCACCCGCCTCGCTCACGGGACGGATCCTCCCTCCCCGAGGAGACGGGTCATCCGCCGCCCGCCCCAGGCTGGTGGGCTCGCTCGCGGGTCTCCCGGACCAGGCGAGGCTCCTCCGGCGCCGGCGGGGCCCCGCTGAGCTCCAGGAGCGCGCTCCGGATCGTCTCGGCGGTCTCCGGGAGTCGGGCTTCCCGCTCCTCCCGGTCGTCCCAGGCGCCGAAGAGGAATGGCTCGCCGAAGGCGACCCGGACCGGGCCGCGGCGGATCCGCCGGCTCCAGCGGGGCCAGACGTCGAAGCTGCCGGAGACCCCGCACGGGACCACGGGAACCCCGGCCTTGAGGATGACGCGGATCGTGCCCCGGGTAAGGGTGCCGACGGAGCCGTCCCACGTCCGCTCTCCCTCCGGGTAGACGCACACACCCCTTCCCTCCTCCAGCCGGCGGAGCATGACCCGGACCGCCTGGGGATCCACCTTGAAGCGGCGGACGGGAATCGCCTGGATGCGGGGCAGAAGCCAGCGGAAGAGGGCGCCGTTGAACTGGGTGCTCTTCGTCAGGGTGTAGATGTCCGTCCGTGGCGCGCTGGACTGGACGTAGATCGGATCCAGGACGCTCTGGTGGTTCGGCACGAGGATGAAGGGGCCGCTCTCCGGCACGTGCTCCCTGCCCTCCACCCGGACCCGGGTCGCCATCCGGGCCAGGGTGCCGCTCAGGAAGCGGAAGAAGCGGTACCAGTTCATTCGGTTGCGATCCGGGGCCGGAACTCGACGATCTCTCCCTTCCCCTCCTCCCGATAGACCATCCGGAGGACGGCGTGGAGAAGCTGCTCCCAGCGGAACGCCGAGTCCGTCTCGAAGTGGAAGTGGACGAGCTCGCCCGTCGCGGTGTGGACCTGGATCGCCGAGGAGCTGGCCTGGACGGCCCGGAGGTCCAGCAGGTTCCAGCGGGCCCGGACCGTGTCCCCGCGGATCAGCTCGAGGGCGTCGTCGGTGACACGGAGGACGCCTTCCTCGGAAGACCCCAGCCGCTCGTGGAAGCCCAGCAGCTCGTCCCCGTGGTGGCAGGCCGCCTCATCCACCGCCCTGCGCACCCTCACCGCCGCTTCGTACCGGATGCGTCCGTCGTCCGTCCGGGCCGCCGGGAGCGGGCCATCGAGAGCGTCGATGGCCTCCAACAGCCGGCTCGCCAGGACCTCCTGCGGGTTCTCTTCGGTCTCCTCGACGCGGATCCGTCCGCCGGAGGCGGCCCGGGTGTACGTGCAGCCGCACCCGGGACAGCGCACCTCGTCCTTCGTGCCTTCCGTCGGGTCCCGGCCGCAGCGGGGACAGCGGTAGAGAAGCGTTCGCAGCGGCATCTCAATGCCCTCCGTCGGCGGGTACGGGGCTCACAGCTTCCCCACCAGCTCGAGGAAGCGGAGCTTCCAGACCTTCCACACGGCCTCTCGCACGATCCGCTTGGACATCTTCGACTCCCCGGTCTCCCGCTCCGTGAAGACGATGGGGATCTCCGCGATCCGGAACCCCTTTCGCCACGCTCTGAGCTTCAGCTCGATCTGGAAGGCATAGCCGTTGGACTGGATGCGGTCCAGTGCCAGCTCCTCCAGGACCTCCCTGCGGAAGCAGTTGAAACCGCCGGTGGCGTCCGAGACGGGGAGGCCGGTGACGATGCGGGCGTACTGGGTGCCGAAGTAGCTGAGCAGAAGCCGCCGGATCGGCCAGTTGACCACCGTGACCCGGCCGTTCACGTACCGGGAGCCGATCACGACGTCGGCGTCCTCCACGGCCTCCAGGAACTCCGGCAGGTGCCGGGGCGGATGGGAGAGGTCGGCGTCCATCTCGAAGAAGAGCTCGTAGCCCTCTCCCAGGCCCCACTGGAAGCCGTCGATGTAGGCCGGCCCCAGGCCCCGCTCGCCGGTCCGCCTGAGGGCGTGGACCCGGGGATTCTCCTTCGCCATCTCCGCGGCCAGCTCCCCGGTCCCGTCGGGGGAGTCGTCGTCCACCACGAGGACGTCCAGGCGGGGGTCCTGAGCCAGGGCCTCGGGCACGACCCGGGGAAGGTTCTCCCGCTCGTTGAAGGTCGGGATGACGACCAGGAAGCGGTCCTCGCTCACGAAGGCCTCTCCCCTTCCCCGCCGCCGCTCCCGGCCCGAGCTGCGCTCAGGACGGCGAAGGCCAGGGCGGGGACGAGCTCGACGACGGTCATCCAGAGCCGGGCGAGGACGGCGGTCGCGGCCGCGGCTCCGGCCCCGGTGACGGGCTCGAGGAAGGCGATCAGGAAGCCCTCGCGCACGCCCAGCCCCGCGGGAGCGAAGATCACGAGGTAGCCCAGGAGATAGGCGGCGGCGAAGGCCGGCGCCACGGCGAGGACGGGTCCTTCGACGCCGAAGCTTCGGGCCATGAGCCAGAAGGCGCCGGCGTAGACGATCCAGTTCGCCGCGAAGAGCCCGATCCAGCGGGTCCCGAAGGCCGGATCCGGCTCGAAGCCCTCCGGGAGCTCCCGGCTCGAGAAGCGGAAGAGGAGCGCCATCCCCCGGCGGAAGACGGGTGGCAGCAGGCCGACGGCCAGGAGGAGGAGGCCGCCGGCGGCGAGCCACGGTCCCCACCCTCCCAGGGGGCGGGTCGGGCCGAGGAACGCCCCCGCGCCGACGAGGGCGGCCCCACCGAGGGATGTCGCCTGGACCAGGACCGCAGCCACGGCCGCGAGGGACGCGGCGACCCCGGCCCGCCGGGCCAGGTACGCGAGCCCCGCGAGCTGCCAGACCTTTCCCGGAAGGTAGCGGCCCAGGTTCGAGGTGAAGTAGATCCGGGCGGCGTCCAGGGGCCGGAGTCGGGGACCGCCGAGCTCCCGGACCATGCGGCCCCAGAGAACGGCCGAGAGCCCGAAGCCGGCCAGGAGGACCCCCGACGCCCCCGCCAGGCCGGCCCACGACGGCCGCAGCCAGCGTCTGTCGAGGACGGCCACGTCCTCCACGGTGACCCCGACCCGGTCCACGATGAACCAGGTGACCGCCACCGTGAGGACGAGCTGGAGCGTCCGGACGGCCCAGCGGCGGAGACGCCCCACGCCCCTTCCCGGGCGGTCTTCCGCGCCATCCGCCTCACCCCTCGCCACGGCCGCGGCCCCGCCAGAACGATCCGCCCGCCACGCCCAGGAGCAGGACCAGGGTGACCACGCTCGCCCAGCCACTCCGCTCCAGGACGACCGAGTCGTAGGTCATCTCCACCCGGTGCTCGCCCGCCGGCACCGGAACGGCCCGAAGCGTGTGGTTGGCCCGGAGCACCGGGGCCTCCTCCCCGTCGACCCGGGCCCGCCACGCCGGATACCAGTTGTCGGCCACCACCAGCAACGCCGGACTCGCCGTCCGGACCCGGAGGACGTGGTGGTTCAGCTCCCGCTCCACCCACTCGACCTCGCCGTCGACGGGAGCGCCCGGGAGCTCGATCGGCGGCGCCTCGGGGAGCACGACCCGGGCGGCCGGATCGAAGTCCGGGCTCAGGATCCGCTCCACGGCGCCCTCGTCGGGCACCACCACCGCGTCGCCCACCAGACGGGCCCGAGGCAGGCCCGGAACCCGGTAGACGGCCCGGTACGTCCGCCCGTCCCGGAGGGTGGTCTCGCTCACCTTCTCCATGCCCTGGAGCGGGCCGTAGCGGGCCTCGGGCCACACCAGGTAGCGGACGTTGAGGATCCGCATGACGTTGATGTTCTCCAGCAGGTTCCGGGGGGCGCCGCTCCCCTCCATCCCGATCAGCTCCCGGTAGCGGGCCAGGTCGTTGGGATGGTGCCCGGCGGCGAGCTCGAGGCCGTACATCCCCGGCTTGACGTCCTGGCCTCCCTGGACCATGGAGAAGACACGGAACGGCGGCTCCGCTTCCTGGCGCTCCAGGAGAAAGTCGACGTTCGGGCTCGGCGCGGCCCACTCCTGGAAGTCGAGGGTCTGGATGAAGGGGTCGTCCACCCGGGCCGCGTCCACGAAGAGGAGGACCCCGAGGCCCGCCACCACCGCCGTCGGACCGAGCTTTCCGGCCCGGAGCGCCCACCAGAGCCCGGCCGTCGCGCCGGCCAGGAGCGTGGCGAAGAAGCAGCCCCGGACGATGAAGGGCCGGGCCCGGCCCAGGGCCCGGGCGGCCGATTCGCCGAGGTCGGGACGGAGCACGGCGGTCCAGCCCGACGTCAGGGCCCCGGAAGCGGCCAGGGCGGTCAGGACCCCCAGCACCGCCGCCGAGATCCAGAGAAAGCGGAAGGCCGGCGTCCACGCCTCGTCCTCGGCGTCGGTGGCCAGGGCGATCCCCCGGTCCACCCCGAAGGCCGCCAGCGTGACGGCGCCGAAGCCGAAGAGGAAGGCCGCCATCGACGGGGCCCGGAAGAGGCTGACCCCCGGCACCACCTCGTAGAAGATCCGCCAGACCGGGGTGTGGGTCCCCAGGGCGTAGAGGAGCCCCGTCCCTCCCAGGCCCGCGAGGGTCCAGCGGAGCCCCCGGCCCGGGGCGCCGAAGAAGGCGAGGCCGGCGAGGAGGAGGACGACGAGCCCGGCGTACTCGTGGTTGAGCTTGAACGGATTCCGGCCCCAGTAGGTGTCCTCGGTCCAGGAGGCTCCGCCGGCGTCGCTTCCGACGAACTCCGGCACCACCAGCGAGACGACCTCCTCCGGATGCAGCGACCAGGAGCTCGAGTACGACACGCTTCCGGCCTCGTCTGCCCGGACCGTGGTGGCGGTCCGGCGGGAGTGCTCGGTCACGTAGTCGACGGCCGGAAAGAGCTGCACGCCGGCCAGGGACGCCCCCAGGAGCGCCGCCGCCAGGAAGAGTCCGAGCTTCCGGAGCGCGGGCCCGGGGCCCGAGGGCCGCTCGACCGCGTCGTCGGCTTCGGCCTCGCCGTCCGGCCTCTCTCCCGCCGGCCCGGTTCCCCGCCACGCCTGGGCGGTCCGGAAGAAGGCGTAGATCCCCGTGGCCCCGAAGAGGAAGTACGCCATCTGGAAGTGGGTCGTCAGGATGATCAGCCCGATCACCCCCGAGACCGCCGTCCAGCGTCCGAGCCCCCGACCCCGGAACGCCCACTCGACGGTCCAGAGGAGAAGGGGCGTCAGCGCAGTCACGAAGAGCTTCCCGTCGTGGCCCGGGTAGACGAGGGTCACCATGAAGGGGGCCAGCAGATACGCCAGGCCGCCGAGGAGCGACGCGGCCCGGCTCCGGTCCAGGCAGCGGAGCCAGGCGTACATGAAGAGCCCGGCCCCGAAGACGTGGAGGATCAGCTTCCAGCCCAGGGCCCGGTGCGTCTCCTGGAGCAGGAGAAGCAGGAAGCTCGGGGGATAGAGGCTGTCGCCCCCGGCCAGGGACTCCACGAAGGGCGTGCCGCCCAGGATGATCGGATTCCAGCGGGGGAAGACGCCTCCCTCCAGGGCCCGGTCGAAGAAGTCCCGGGCCATGTAGCCCAGGGACAGCGTGTCGGTGCCCAGGAGCATCCGGTTCGAGACCGCGAACTCCCGGAAGAGGACGAGCGTGACGACGGCGTAGAGGGCCCAGGGGAGCCATCCCGGAACCGGCACGGACTCGGCGGCGGAGGCGGACGACCGCCGGCCTCCTCCCTGCTCCGTCCCGGCTTCGCTCTCGTCAGGCATGGGCTCCCGTTCCTGGACCGGTCTCCGTCGTCTGGTCGGGCGGGCCCGGGTCCCGGCCCGCGACCAGGGCCTCGTAGATCTCGAGATGTCGATCGGCGAGCCGGGCGTTGCTCCACCGCTCCACGACCCGGCGACGGGCCCGGGCCCCCGTCTCCCGGAGGTCGTCCCGGGCCAGGAGGTCCAGGACCGCCCGGGCCAGCTCCTCCGGCTCGGCGGGCTCGAAGAGCGCGCCGACCTCTTCGTCCACGATCTCGGGCAGCCCCCCGACCCGGGAGGCCGCCACCGGCACCTGGCACGCCATGCACTCCAGGGCCGCCACCGAGGTCGCCTCCACGAGGGACGGGAAGACGGCGATCCGGCCCCGGGAGAGGAGCTCCGGCATCTCCTCGTGGGGCCGGGCGCCGAGCAGGACGATCCGCTCCCGGACGCCCAGCTCCCCCGCCAGGGCCTCGATCCGGTCCCGCTCCGGGCCGTCGCCGATCAGGAGCGCCCGGACGTCGTCCACCTCTTCGACGATCCGGGGCAGGGCCCGAACGAAGTACTCGACACCGTTCTTCCGGAAGAGGCGCCGGGGGACGACGATCGTCGTGCCGACGTCGCCGGCGCCGCTCCCCTCCACCGGCCGGAAGAGATCCGTGTCCACGCCGTTCGTCAACGGCTCCACCCGGGTTCCGGGAGCCAGGGACGCGGCCACCTCTGCGATCTCCCGGCTGGCCGCCAGGGCGTGGTCCGGCCGCCGTACGGCCCACCGCAGCGCGGGCCGCCACGCCGGCCGCTCGGCCCGGGCCAGGAAGTGGGAGGTGTGGAAGGTCGCCACCAGGGGCTTCTTCCGGCCGAGCCGGGCCGCGGCGCAGGGCAGCACCGACTGGAAGGCCTGGGCGTGGAGCACGTCGGCGTCGGCGGCCAGCCTCCGGGTCCGGGAGATCGAGCCCAGTGCGTGGGCGGTCCACCCGATCGACGTCCGGGAGGGGAGCCAGCTTCGCCAGACCCGGATCCCCTCCATCTTCTCGTATCCCGGAAGCCGGGGCCGGGAGCGGGACGTCACCACGTCGACCCGGTGCCCCCGGGAGACGAAGGCCCGGCAGAGGTGGAAGACGTGGCTCTCCAGCCCGCCGACCTCGGGGGGGAAGTAGACGCAGTGAAGGAGGATCCTCACCCGTCGCCCCCTTCCCAGTCCGCGGTCCGGCGCTCGGCGCCGGTCAGGGCCGAGACGACGACGTCGGCGATCCGCTCTCCCGCCCGTCCGTCGCCGTAGGGGTTCGCCACCCGGGCCATGGCGGCGTGGGCCTCCTCGTCCCGGATGAGCGCCAGGCTCTC
>CAZMPV010000018.1:0-17911 GCA_964567985.1 uncultured Gemmatimonadaceae bacterium | reverse complement strand
GATCCACCATCACGTCGGCCCGGCCCGTGGCCACCAGGATGTGGCCGTAGCAGTCTCCCCACGTCCGGGAGAACGACGCGTTCCGGGCCAGGTGACGCCAGCCCGGCGCGATCTCCCGGGCCAGGATCCGCTCCACGTCCGTCGTCAGCACCAGGGCTCCGGCCAGCTCGGCGGTCCCGCTCACCGACGCCGGCTCCCCGTTCCACTCACATCCCAGGCCCAGACCCGCCGAGACCGTCTCCGCCAGGGCGGGGAAGTGGGCCACGCCGACCACCGGCTCCCCGTCGACCTCGATGCCGATCAGGACCCCGTAGAGGGGCACTCCGTGCATGAAGGAGCGGGTCCCGTCGATCGGGTCGAGGATCCAGCGGACCCGGGCACCGGGATTGGCCTCTCCGAACTCCTCGCCCAGGACGCCGTGGTCGGGAAAGCGTTCCCCGATCCGCTTCCGGAGAAGCGTCTCGGCCTCGCGGTCGGCCCGGGTCACCGGTGTCCCGTCGCCCTTGGCCTCGGACTCGAGCACGTCTCCGAAATATCGCAGCGTGACGTCACCGGCGTCCCGGGCGAAGGCCCGGGCGGCGTCCAGGAGCTCCGCGGTGTCGGCGGCGGGCTGGTCTTCGGCCATAACCGTCAGCCGGACCCGTCCGCGCGCTCGGTGGGCGGCCGGCTGTCCTTCTCCCGGTACAGGTCCTCGTCCGCCGCCTGGATCAGGGCGTCCGGACCCTCCATCCCGGGATCGAAAGTGGCCACCCCGACGCTGATCGTCACGTCGTGGACCTCGAGCTCGGGGTCCGTCCGGATCCGCAGCGCCACCCGCCCGGCGTGGATCCGGGCCCCCTCGAGGTCCGAGTCCGAGAGGACCGAGACGAACTCGTCGCCCCCGTAGCGGGCCACCAGGTTCATGCTCCGGGTCTCGTCTTCCAGGATCCGGCCCACCCGCTCCAGGATCCGGTCTCCGGCCACGTGTCCCAGCGTGTCGTTGATCTCCTTGAAGTGGTCCAGGTCGAAGATGACCGCTGCGAGGGACCGGCCCCGACGGGCGGCGGCGACTTCCCGCTCCATGTGCACCTGCAGGTGCCTGCGGTTGGCCAGGCCGGTGAGGGGATCGGTGAGCGAGAGCTCCTGGACGTCGGCGTGGAGACGGGCGTTCTCCAGGGCCACCGAAGCCTGGCCGGCCAGCCGGGAGAGCACCCGAACGTCGCCCTTGCTGAAGGCCCGCTCCCTCCGGCTGCCCACCGAGAGGGCGCCGACGACCTCGTCGTTCACGACCAGGGGAACGGCCATGCCCGAGCCCGCTTCGAGCACGTCCCCGAGGTCGTCGGGAATCAGCTCGCTCGCCGCCAGGTCCTCGATGACGACCGGTGCCCGGTCGTCCACGAGGAACTGGTAGAGCTCGGTGTCCAGCGTCCACTCCCGGCCTTCGGGCACCTGAACCTCGCCGTCGGTGGCGGCGACCCGGACGCGGCGTCCCTCCTCCAGGAGCCAGACCGACGATCCGTCCACGCCGACGAGCTCCAGGGCGGCCTCGGTCACCTTGTGGAGGACGCTCCGACTCTCCAGGGAGCTCACCACGGCCCGGCCGATCTCCTCGATCTGCTCGGCCTCCTTCCGGCGCCGCTCCACTTCGGTCACGTAGCGGGCGTTCTCGATCGCGACGGCGGCGATGTCGGCGATGCCCTGGAGGAGCTCCAGGTCGTCCCGGCAGTAGCCCCCGACCTCGTAGCTCTGGGCGCTGATCGCGCCGATCACCCGACCCTTGAAGCGCAGGGGGGCGGAGATGGCGGATCGGGTCGTGCGGCCTTCGTCCTCGCCGAGGACCAGGAGGGATTCGATCCGACTCCGGTCCTGGACCATCGACGCCTCGCCGGATCGAATGACTTCGCTCTCGGAGCCCCGGTACTGGACGCTCACCCGCTCTTCCCTGCTCTGGTCCACGTAGAAGACGACGGTAGCCACGTCCTCTTCCTCGTCGTAAAGAGAGATGTAGAACCCCGACGCCTCCAGGACCCTGGCGGTCTCCTGGTGGATGCTCCGGAAGAGCTCCTCCGTCCCGAGGGTGCCCGTCAGGGTCCGGGCGATGTCCAGGAGGACCCGGTAGCGGTCCGCCAGACGGGACTCGGAGGTGCTCGTGTGGGGAGAGGTCATGAACGGGGCTTCGATCCGGGCCGTCCCCCGGGGAGACCGGAGCCTCCTGAACCGCATGGGCACGGCGTGAGCGTACCTCGGCAAAATACGGCAGGCCGAAGGCCGGAACAACAAATGCGTGTAACGACGCGGTCCGCCGGCTTCTACGAAGCCTCTTCCCCTCCGGCGGGCTCCTCTTCCTCGACGTCCTCGTCCAGGACCCGATCCAGGTAGTTCGAGATCTCGAAGCCCATGGCCCGCACGAGACGGGCCTCCCGGAGCTCGGGCTCGGCCCGTCCCAGGAGGGTGCGCACGGTGCGCATGACGCTCCGGGGCTCCCGGGCCTTGAAGAACTCGATCCGCTCGAGGCCCTCCCTCAGGGCCGCGTACATCCCCTCCAGCTCCTCCTGGCTCGCCGGACGGCTCGAGCGCTTGCCCTCCGGCAGGGGGAGCTCGCCGCCTCCCGCCGCCAGGAAGAGCTCGTAGGCCAGGACCAGGCACGCCTGGGCCAGGTTGAGGCTGGAGTACTCCGGGTCGGTGGGGATGATCGCCACCGAGTGGCAGAGGTCGAGGCCCTCGTTGGTCAGCCCCCGGTCCTCCCGGCCGAAGAGGATGGCGACCGGGCCCTCCTCGGCCCGGGCCAGGAGCTCCGGCGCGACCTCCCGGGGCCGGACGTAGTTCCGCTGGGCGGTCCGACCCCGGGCAGTGGTGCCGAGGACGTAGACCGCGTCGGCCACCGCCTCCTCCAGCGTGTCCAGGTGCCGGGTCGCCTCGACCAGGTCCTCGCTCCGGTGGGCGATGCCGGTGATCCGGTGGGCGTCGAACTCGGCCGGCTTCACGAGGCGCAGGCGGCTCAGGCCCATGTTCTTCATCGCCCGGACGACCCCGGCGATGTTCACCAGATCCTGGGGCTCGTCCAGGACCACGACGACGTTGTCCAGCAGATCCTGGCGCATCACCGCGCTCCCGGTGGAGTGCACACCGTTCTCGCCGTCATCCGTGTGAGACCGCGGGCGAGGGTACCTCGGAGCCGGCTTCCTCTCCGTCCGGCTGGCGGACCGTCAAGCTGAAGAGAAGGGCGATCCCGGCGATCCCGGCGGCCACCAGGTAGGGCGAGGCGATCCCGAGGACGTCGAATGACCACCCCGCCACCACGGGCCCGACCACCCGGGCCAGTGCGCTCACGCTCTGGCCCACGCCCAGGACGCTGCCCTGAAGCTCGTCCGGGGCGACCCGGCTCAGGAGGCTGTGGATGCTCGGCAGCGTGCCCCCGAAGCCCACGGCCAGAAGGGCGAGCCCGCCCAGGAGGAGCGGGAGGGACGGGGCCACGGCGATCAGGACCAGGCCCCCGATGAACGGGAGCGCGGAGGCGCGGATCAGGGTCGCTTCGCCCATCCTGGGCACGAGCCACCGGACCAGCCAGCCCTGCATGATCGCCGAGATCAGCCCCAGGAAGGCGAAGAGGTAGCCCACGGTGCTCTCCGCCAGCCCGAAGCGGGCCTCGCCGAAGAGGGGGAAGGTCGGCTGCATGCAGGAGAAGGCCACCACGAAGAAGAAGGAGAGGCCCAGGATCCGCAGGACCGCGGGGGACTCCAGGGCCACCCGGAGATCCTCCAGGCGCACGGGCACGGCGGAGCTGGGGCTTTCCTCCGCGTCGTCGCCCTCGGGAAGGGATTCGGGCAGGAGGAAGAAGGCCAGGACCGCGTTTCCGAAGCAGAGGGCCGCGGCGGCCAGTCCCGGGGCTTCCCACCCCACCGGAGCCAGGACCCCTCCCAGGGCCGGGCCGAAGATGAAGCCCAGGCCGAAGGCCGCTCCGATCAGCCCCATGTTCCCGGCCCGCTCCTCCGGCGGGGTGATGTCGGCGATGTACGCCTGAGCCACCGATACGTTGGCCCCGCCCACCCCGGCCATAATCCTGGAGACGAAGAGCACCAGGAGCGAGCCGGCGTAGGCGAATACGACGTAGGAGATGGCCGAGCCGACGAGCCCCACCAGGAGGATCGGTCGTCGGCCGTGGCGGTCCGAGAGGCGTCCCCAGACCGGAGCCAGGAAGAGCTGGGCCAGCGAGTAGACGGTGACCAGGAAGCCGATCTCGAGGCCGGAGGCCCCGAAGCGATCGGCGTAGAAGGGCAGGAGGGGCAGGACGATCCCGAATCCCACGAGGTCCACGAAGACCGTGAGAAAGAGGATCGTGAGGCGTGTCTTCGGAGAGGGGGCTCCTCTCCGGGAAGGATCCAGCCTCGCTCTACCGGTCGCGGGGCTCACCGTTCCGGGGAAGCTCCGGTCGCTCGTCCTCTTCGGACTCCCCCTCCTTCACGGAGCCCTTGAAGTTCCGGATCGCCTCTCCGAGCCCCCGGGCCACCTCGGGGATCTTCCGTCCCCCGAAGAGGAGGAGGAAGAGGGCGAGGACCAGGAGCACTTCCCATACGCCGAAGCCGCCGAACAAGGGTGGATGTCTCCCGGTTCGAGGATTTAGAAGGGCCGTCAGTCAGCGCAGCAGGCTCTTCGCGATCGTCTGGAGCTGCATGTTCGTCGTCCCCTCGTAGATCGTCCCGATCTTCGAGTCCCGGTAGTACTTCTCCACCGGGTACTCCTTCGTGAACCCGTACCCGCCGTAGAGGTCCACGCAACGGGACGAGACCTCCTGGGCGATCTCGGAGGAGAAGAGCTTGGCCTGGGCCGCGGGCACCAGGAAGCTCTCGCCGGCGTCCTTGAGCCGGGCTGCATTGTACACCATGAGCCGCGCCGCTTCCACCCGGGTCGACATCTCGGCGAGCTGAAACTGGACGCCCTGGAACTCAGAGACGGCTCTCCCGAACTGCTCGCGCTCCTGGACGTAGCGGAGGGTGTGGTCCAGGGCGCCCTGGGCGAGGCCCACCATCTGGGCCCCGATCCCGATGCGCCCCTCGTTCAGGGTCTCGATGGCGACCTTGTAGCCCTTGCCCACCTCGCCGAGGACGTTCTCCCCGGGGACACGGACGTCGTCGAGGACGAGCTCGCAGGTGGACGAGGCCCGGATTCCGAGCTTGTCCTCCTTCTTGCCCACCTGGAAGCCGTCGAAGTCCCGCTCGACGAGGAAGGCGGTGATCCCCCGGTAGCCGGCGTCGGGATCCACGGTGGCGAAGACGATGTAGAGGCCGGCCTCGGCGCCGTTCGTGGTCCAGAGCTTGGTGCCGTCGAGGATCCAGTCGTCGCCGTCCCGGGTGGCCCGGCACTGGAGAGCGAAGGCGTCGGAGCCGCTCCCGGCCTCGGAGAGGGCGTAGGCGCCGACGGTGTCCGTAGCCAGGGCCGGGAAGTAGCGGGCCTTCTGGTCGTCGGTGGCCCAGCGCTGGAGGGCGTTGACGACCAGCGTGTTCTGGACGTCGACGAAGACCCCGACCGAGGGATCCACCCTGGAGAGCTCCTCCACGATGAGGACGGAGTTGAAGAAGGTCGACCCCGCGCCGCCGAAGCGCTCGGGAATCTCGACGCTCATGAGGCCGAGCTCGAAGAAGTGGGGGATCAGGTCCGGGTCGAGCTCCCCGGCCTCGTCCATTTCCCGCACCCGGGGGGCCACTTCGGACTCGGCGAAGTCCCGGACCGCATCCCTGAACATCCGCTCCTCGTCCGAGAGCTGGGTCAGGGCCGGCCGGGATTCCTGGAAGACGGTGGGCATATTCCGTGGCGGTCCGTGGTCGAGTTCGAGCTCGGTCGCCGGGCGTCCCGGGCCGGCGGCGCCGGCTCCCCGGGCCGCCTGGGAGGGGCCGGGACACGCCCGGCCCGAGGTGTCCGATTACACCCTCCACGCGGGCTCCGGTTCCCCGGGATCGTGTCCGGGTCCGCCCCTCAATCGCTTCGCCGCACGGCCCACTCTCGGAGCTCGTCCGGAACCGGGATCTCCGAGCGGGCGGTTTTCACGGCACCGGCGTCCAGGGCCCCGTCCTCGGTGATCACGGCGGTCGAGAGGTCGAGGTCGACGCGCTCGAAGTACCGGTTCCAGATCCGGATGCCCGGGGGACTTCGCCAGACCTCCTCGCCGGGTCGGTCGTCGTCCACCGGCTGGGGGAATCCGGGGGGAAGGAGCTTCGTCCGGTCGGTCAGCACGTAGACCGGGACGTCGGCGTCCCGGGCGGCGCGGGCGGCGGCGGCGCTGCCGATCTTGTTCACGACCCCGGCGTCGCCCACCGAGTCGGCGCCGAGGAGCACGGCGTCGCTCTCCGGAACCAGCCTGGAGAGAGCGGCGTCGACGGCGAAGGTCACGTCGATGCCCTCGTCGGCGAGCTGCCGGGCCATGCGGCGTCCTTCGGATACCGGACGGCTCTCCAGGCAGATCACGGTGGGAGAGCCCTCCTCCGCGGCCTCGACCAGGGCCCGACGGACCGTGGAGGACGCCGAGAGGGTCAGGAAGCGCCCCCCCGGAGGCAGGAGGGGGCGAGCCGCGTCGGCGACGGCCCGGTTGGCCCGGTCCAGCTCCTCCTCGAATGACGCGCAGGCGTCGAGGACCGCGGCCCGGGCTTCGTCTTCGGTGGCCGCGTCCGCGGCGGCGGTGAGCACCCGGGAGGCCAGGGTGACCAGGGGAGCCATCGCCGGCTGGGCGTCGAGGATCGCCACCGCCAGCTCGCCCAGGAGCTCCCGGAAGGCGTGTACGCCTTTCCGGGGAGCCCGCTCTTCGGCCCTGCGAACGGCCTCGACCGCGGACCGACTCACCACCGAGGCGCCGCTGACCACGTCGGCCCGGAGGCGAGCTACCAGGGGTGTCAGATCCACGCTTCGAAGCTAGCCCCTGGGCAGGGAGCCGGGAAAGCCTCGGGGGGCTCCGGGCCAGGGTTGACGCCCCTCCCCCTATCTTCTCTATTCCCACCGCCCCCGCGGGCCTGCGACCACCCTCCCGGAGGGAGGCCGGAGGCCCCGAGCCCGACTTCGGATGCGAAGCCTGGAGGCCGCATGTCCCGGATCCCCGACGACCTTCTCTACACGGAAGAGCACGAGTACCTGAAGGCCACCGACGAGGAGGGGGTCTACACGGTGGGAATCACGGACTACGCCCAGGGAGAGCTGGGCGACGTGGTCTTCCTCGAGTTTCCCCAGGTGGGCGAGACCTTCGAGCGGATGGACGCCTTCGGCACCATCGAGGCGGTGAAGGCGGTCAGCGACCTCTACAGCCCGGTGAAGGCCGAGATCGTCGAGGTCAACGACGCCCTGGAGGACGACCCCTCCCTGGTGAACTCGGATCCCTTCGGAGACGGCTGGATGATCCGGATTCGGGTGCTGGACCCCGACGAGCTCGACGCCCTCCTCGACGCGGCGGCGTACGCCGAGCACATCGGAGAGTAGCGGGCCCCTCGATGACCCTCGAGATCGAAACCGACAGCGGCTTCCTCCACCGGCATCTCGGCCCCTCCGAGGAGGAGATCGGCGAGATGCTCGACGCCCTGGGCTTCGAGTCCCTGGACGAGCTCGTCGACGTCGCGGTCCCCGACGCGATCCGGACCGACCGGGGGCTGGACCTCCCCGAGGCGGTCTCCGAGACCGAGCTCCTGGAGCGGCTCCGCTCCCTGGCCGGGGAGAACCACCGGACCCGCTCCTACATCGGGATGGGGTATCACGGGACGATCACCCCCGGGGTGATCCGCAGGAACATCCTGGAGAACCCCGGCTGGTACACCCAGTACACGCCCTACCAGTCTGAGATCTCCCAGGGCCGGCTGGAGGCCCTGCTCAACTTCCAGACGATGGTCATGGACCTGACCGGGCTCGAGCTGGCCAACGCCTCGCTCCTGGACGAGGGGACGGCGGCCGCCGAGGCGATGACCATGCTCTTCGGCCGGAGCCGGGACGAAGAGCGGGTTCGCTTCCTCGTGGCCTCCGACTGTCATCCCCAGACGATCGAGGTGGTCCGGACCCGGGCCGAGCCCGTCGGCGTCGAGGTCGAGGTCGCCGACCCGGAGGACTTCGACCTCGACGAGACGGTCTTCGGGATTCTGCTCCAGTACCCGTCCACCGACGGGACCGTCCGGGACTTCCGGGAGGTCTCCGCCGGGGCCCGGGAGGCGGGCGCCGGGGTGGTGGTGGCCGCGGACATCCTGGCCCTGACGCTCCTGACGCCCCCGGGGGAGTTCGGCGCCGACATCGCGGTCGGGAGCACCCAGCGCTTCGGCGTCCCCATGGGACACGGCGGCCCCCACGCGGCCTACCTGGCGGCCACCGACGACTTCAAGCGGCAGATGCCGGGGCGGATCATCGGGGTCAGCGTCGACGCGGAGGGCAACCGGGCGCTGCGGATGGCGCTCCAGACCCGGGAGCAGCACATCCGCCGGGAGCGGGCCACGTCGAACATCTGCACGGCCCAGGTCCTCCTGGCCATCATCGCCGGGATGTACGCGGTCTACCACGGTCCCGAGGGCCTGGAGGAGATCGCCCGGCGGGTCCGGTCCCTGACCGCCGTGCTGGCCGCCGGCCTCGAGCGGTTGGGCCACGAGGTGCTCACCGGGCCCTTCTTCGACACCGTGCGGATCCGGCCGGCGGAAGGCGGCGCGGATGCGCTCCTGGAGAACGCCGAGGACGCGGGGATCAACCTCCGGGACTTCGGCGACGGCACCGTCGGCGTGAGCCTGGACGAGACCGTCGGTCCCGACGACCTGGACGACCTCTTCCGGGTCTTCACCGGGGGGGACGAGCCGGACCCGACCGCCCGGGAGCTGGCCGCCGAGCTCGACGAGCCCGCGCTGCCCGAGTCCCTGGAGCGGAGCACACCGTACCTGGAGCACGCCGTCTTCAACGAGTATCACTCGGAGACGGAGATGCTCCGCTACATCACCCGCCTCGAGAGCCGGGACCTGTCGCTGAACACGAGCATGATTCCCCTGGGGTCGTGCACGATGAAGCTGAACGCGACCACGGAGATGGAGGCCATCACCTGGCCCGAGTTCGCCGAGGTCCATCCCTTCCAGCCCCTGGAGCAGGTCCAGGGGTACCGGCAGATCCACGAGGAGCTCTCCGACTGGCTCGCCGAGATGACCGGCCTCCCCGGCGTCTCGCTTCAGCCCAACTCCGGCGCCCAGGGCGAATACACGGGCCTCCTGGTGATCCGGGCGGCCCACCGGGATCGGGGAGAAGGCCACCGGGACGTCTGCCTGATCCCCTCCTCGGCCCACGGCACCAACCCCGCCAGCGCCGTCATGGCCGGCATGGAGGTCGTCGTCGTGGACACCGACGACGACGGAAGCATCGACCTGGACGACCTGGAGGCGAAGGCGACCGAGCACGCCGACCGCCTGGCCGCGATCATGATCACCTACCCCTCGACCCACGGGGTCTTCGAGGCCCACATCCGGGACGTCTGCCGGGTGGTCCACGAGAACGGGGGGCTGGTCTACCTGGACGGGGCGAACCTGAACGCCCAGGTGGGCCTCGCCCGGCCCGGCGAGTACGGGGCCGACGTGATCCACATCAACCTGCACAAGACCTTCGCGATCCCCCACGGGGGCGGGGGGCCGGGGATGGGGCCGATCTGCACGACCGAGGAGCTGGCGCCCTACCTTCCCGGACACCCGGTGGTGCCCGGCGTCGGCGGAGAGAAGGCCATCGGCCCCGTGGCGGCGGCCCCCTGGGGCAGCTCCCTGATCCTGCTGATCTCCTGGGCGTACATGGCGCTCCTGGGTCGGGAAGGGAACCGGCGGGCCTCGGAGGTGGCGATCCTGAACGCCAACTACATGGCCGACCGCCTCGAGGAGCACTATGACGTGCTCTACCGGGGCGAGAACGGTCGGGTCGCCCACGAGTTCATCCTCGACATGCGGCCCTTCCGGAAGGCCACGGGGATCACCGAGGAGGACGTAGCGAAGCGGCTGATGGACTACGGCTTCCACGCCCCCACCATGTCGTGGCCGGTCCCGGGCACGATCATGGTCGAGCCCACCGAGAGCGAGTCCAAGGCCGAGCTCGACCGCTTCTGCGACGCCATGATCTCGATCCGGGCCGAGATCCAGCAGGTCGAGATGGGCCTGGTGGACGCCGAGGACAACCCGCTGAAGAACGCGCCGCACACCGCGGCGTCGGTGATCTCGGACGAGTGGGACCACCCCTACGGCCGTGAGCAGGCCGCGTACCCGGCCCCCTGGACCCGGGAGCACAAGTTCTGGCCGGCGGTCCGGCGGGTGGACAACGCCTACGGCGACCGGAACCTGGTCTGCGCGTGTCCGCCTCTCGAGAGCTACCAGGAGATGGGCGTGGTCGGCGAAGCCCGGAGCGTGGGAACGGACTGACCCCGGGGGGTCACAGCCGCGGAGGGCAGAGGTCATGGCCGACATCACCTATCACGGGCACGCGACCTTCACGCTCACCACCGACGACGGCACCCGCGTCGTCCTCGACCCCTGGTTCGACGAGAACCCCCTCTCCGACGTATCCCTCGACGAGGTGGGAGACGTGGACTACGTCCTCGTCACCCCCGGCCACGCCGACCACTTCTCCGACGCGATCCCACTGGCCCGGAAGAGCGGCGCGACGCTGGTCTCCTCCCCATCGGCGACAACTTCACCATGGGTCCCGAGGACGCCGCCCGGGCCGTGGAGATGATCGGGCCGGCGGTGGTGGTGCCGATGCACTACGACACCTTCGACCTCGTCCGGCAGGATGCCGAGGCGTTCGCGGAGCGCGTGGGTGACGGGGCCCGGGTCGAGATCCTCGCCCCCGGAGAGAAGCTGGAGCTCTGATGACCGGACTCGCCCGCTGGCGGGTCGTGCTGGACCCTCCCGGCCCGGGACCCAGGAACATGGCCGTGGACGAGGCGCTGGCGCGGGAGCGAAGGGAGGACGAGTCCGTGCTCCGTCTCTACCAGTGGGACCGCCCCACGGTCTCCTTCGGCCGCAACGAGCCGGCCCGGGGCCTCTACGACCGGCAGGCGGCGTCCCGGGAGGGAATCCGCTTCGTCCGGCGGCCGACGGGGGGGCGCGTGGTCCTCCACGACCGGGAGCTCACGTACGCGGTGGCCGCTCCCCTCCGGACCTGGGGCGGCCTCCGAAACGCCTACCGGACGATCAACGAGGCCCTGGTGGCGGGGCTGACCGCCCTCGGGACCCGGGTCGAGCTGGCCGGCGAGCCCCCGGACGGGGAGCCGTCGCTCTCCGCCGGGCCGTGCTTCCAGAGGCCCGCGGAGGGCGAGGTCGTGGCCAGGGGCGAGAAGCTCGTGGGAAGCGCCCAGGCCCGGGTCGGGGACTCGCTCCTCCAGCACGGATCGGTGATCGTCGACGGCCGCCAGGACGTGCTCGCCCGGATCGGGCCCGAGGCGACCGCCGAGGCGGGGGCGCCGCCGGCGTCGGTGGCGTCTCTGCTGGGTCGGGTGCCGGAGCGCGACGAGCTGGACGAGGCGATCCTCGACGGCTTCCGCCGGGCCCTGGGCGGCGAGTGGACGATCGGCGAGCTGACCGACGAGGAGTCTCGACGGGCCGAGGAGCTGGCCGCCCGCTACGCCTCCGACGACTGGACCTGGCGCCGCTGAAGACTGCACCCGCCGCCGGCGACGTCGGGGACGGGCTGGCGAGGACGGGGCCCGTCCGGCCATCATGAGGGAACCCCCCGACAGACGAGAGGCTGGCCGATTCCATGATGCGGATCCGAACGCACGCCGTCGCTTGGCTCGCGGCTGTCTTCCTCCTGGCCGGATGCGGCGGGGAAGAGGGTGACCCCTCGGAGGGCCCGGCCACGGCCCCCGGGGACTTCTGCGAGCGGGCCCTGGCCCGGGTCGACTCCTTCATGGCCACCGTGGAAGCGCCGGTCGGTGGCCCCCGGCACGGGGGCACGGTCGTGGTCGGCGGCCTCGCCGAGCTGGTGGACGGGATGAACGGCCTGGTCTCCGCCGACTACGCCGCGGGCCAGCACCAGAGCTTCGTGAACCTCATGACCCTGGTCCGCTACGACGCCGACCTGGAGCCCGTCCCGTGGCTGGCCGAGTCGTGGGAGGTCTCCGACGACGGCACCACCCTGACCTTCCGTCTCAGGGACGACGTCCGCTGGCACGACGGGGAGCGCACCGACGCCCACGACGTGGCGTTCACCTTCCGTCGGGCCACGGATCCGACCACCGGCTTTCCGAACACCCAGTACTTCAACTTCTACGAGACGGGCGACGAAGCCGTGGAAGTGGTGGACTCCTTCACGGTCCGCTTCCGGATGCGGTCCCACGTGGACGTCCTGGACACCTGGCGGAACGTCCCGATCATGCCGGAGCACCTTCTGGGCGACGTCCCTGCCGAGGAGCTGCGCCGTCATCCCTACGGGACCGTCTGCCCGGTGGGCAACGGGCCCTTCGTATTCCGGGAGCACCGGCAGGACGCGAGCTGGAGCTTCGAGGCGAACCCCGTCTTCCCCGAGGAGCTGGGCGGTCGGCCGTACGTGGACCGCTACGTCTACCGGATCATCCCCGAGGAGGCGACGCTCCTCACCGAGCTCCTCACCGGGAGCGTGGACGTCCAGATCGGCACCCGCCCGGACCAGGCCGACCGGATCCGGGAGGCGCAGGGCGTCGAGCTCCACAGCTACCGCTCTCGCCAGTACACGTTCATCGCGTGGAACACCCGGCTTCCCGAGCTCTCCGACCCCCGGGTGCGCCGGGCCCTGGCCGTCGGCGTCGACCGGCGCCGGATCGTGGAGGCCAGCCGTCGGGGCTTCGGACGGGTGGCCAACACGCCGGTGCCACCCTTCCACTGGGCGTATGACGACTCCTTCCGGGACGCGCTCCCCTACGATCCGGCCCGGGCTCGCCGCCTCCTGGACGAGGCGGGCTGGACCGACCGGGACGACGACGGCGTCCGGGAGAACGCCGAGGGAGTGCCCCTCTCGATCACGGTGGAGTTCAACTCCGAGAGCCAGCAGCGGCAGGACATCGCCGAGATCATGCAGGCCCAGCTCCGGGAGGTGGGCGTGGAGATCGAGCCCCGGGCGGCCGAGTACGGGGCCCTGGTCCAGCGGGTCACGAACACCGAGAACCGGGACTTCGAGGGCGTGATCCTCTCCTTCACCGTGGACTTCCGGCTGGACGACTCCCAGCTCTTCCACTCCCGGGCCGCCGACCGGCCCTTCGGCTTTGCCGGGCTCCAACGCCCCGACGTGGACCGCCTCCTGGACACCCTGCCCGTGATCCGCGACCGGGAGGAGGCGCGTCCCCTGTGGCGGGAGTACCAGGAGAAGATCGTCGAGTACCAGCCGTACATGTTCGTCTACTTTCAGGAGCGCCTCCTGGGCGTGCGGTCGCGGGTCCGGGGCGTGGAGGCCGACGCCCGGGGCGACTGGGTGACGATTCACGAGTGGTGGATCCCGGAGGACGAGCGGCAGTACGCCGGAGGATGATCCGCTACGCGCTGCGCCGGTTCCTCCAGGCGATTCCCCTCGTCCTCGGCGTCGCCACCCTCGTCTTCTTCATCCTCCACCTCGCGCCCGGCGACCCGGCCCAGCGCTACTTCGGCCCGGCGGTCCCGCCGGAAGTCGCGGAGCAGATCCGGGCCAACATGGGGCTCGACCAGCCGCTCCCCGTCCGGTACGTGAAGTGGGTCGGGTCGGTCTTCACCGGCGACTTCGGCTATTCGCTGGGCAAGAGCCGACCCGTCGGCGAGCTCTTCCGTGAGATCCTCCCGAACACCCTCCTGCTCTCGGGGGCGGCCCTCGGGGTGGCCTTCCTGGCCGGGGTCCTCCTGGGGGTGCTGCAGGCGGTCCGGCAGTACTCCCTCTGGGACCAGGTCCTGAGCGTGGCGGCGCTCTTCTTCTACTCGATGCCGTCCTTCTGGCTGGCGCTGATGCTGGTGCTCGTCTTCAGCCTCCAGGCGAGCGGGTGGGGCTGGTGGCCCCTGGACCTCCCGGCGTCCGGGATGCAGAGCGTGGACTACGCCTTCCTCTCTCCCGGGGGGAGGCTCCTGGACCGCCTCCGACACCTGGTGCTCCCCACCGCCGCGCTCTCGCTGGTCCTGGCGGCCGGCATCGCCCGCTACATGCGGGGGAGCATGCTGGAGGTGATCCAGCAGGACTACATCCGGACGGCCCGGGCCAAGGGGCTCTCCGAGACGGCGGTGATCTTCCGTCACGCGCTGCGGAACGCCATGGGCACAGCGGTGACCCTCTTCGGCCTCTACTTTCCCATGCTCCTCGGGGGCACGGTCTTCGTCGAGGTGGTCTTCGGATGGCCGGGAATGGGCCGGCTGGTGGTCCAGGCGATCGGTGAGCGGGACTACCCGGTGGTCCTGGCCGGGAGCTTCCTCTTCGGGGTGATGGTGGTGGCGGGGAACCTCCTGGCCGACCTCCTCTACGCCGTCGTGGACCCCCGGATCCGCCATGAGTGATACGGGCCTCGCACCGGGTCGCCGGCTCGCCGCCACCCTCCTCCCGGGGCTCCCCCAGGCGCTGGCGGGACGCCGGCTCCGGGGCGGCGCCGCCTTCGCTCTCTGGTGCGGGCTCTGGGCCGTGGTGGTCGGCCGCTGGGAGCGGGTCGCGGCTGCTCCCGGCGGGGCCCTGGACGAGCGGGTGGCGCTCCTGACGCTGGTGGCCGGGATCGGCGGCATCCTCGCCTGGTCTCAGCGAGCCGTCGGACGCGAGCCCAGGGAAGAGGGGGAGCGGGGGGTCGGGAAGGCCCTCGAGCCCCTTCTCCGGGCCTTCCGCAGGAACCGGCTGGCCGTGGTCGGGGCCGGGGCGGTGATCGTCCTCTACCTGGTGGCGCTGCTGACGCCCTTCCTGGCCCCGGCCGACCCGACCCTCCAGGGGAACCTGGTCGAGGGGGCGCTACGGGGCCCGTCGTCGTCGCACCTCCTGGGCACCGACCGCTACGCCCGGGACGTCTTCTCCCGGCTCCTCTACGGCGCCCGCATCTCCCTCAGCGTCGGCTTCGTGGCCGTGGGGATCAGCGTGACGCTCGGCACCCTCGTGGGGGCGGTGGCCGGCTACCTGCGCGGGTGGACCGACACGCTCCTCATGCGCTTCGTGGACATGGTCCTGGCCTTCCCGCGCCTCGTCCTCCTGATCGCCGTCATCGCCGTTCTGGAGAGCCCGTCGATCTGGGTCATCATGACGGTCCTGGGACTCACGCTCTGGCCTTCGACGGCCCGGATCGTCCGGGGCGAGGTGCTGGCGCTCCGGGAGCGGGAGTTCGTGGAGGCGGCCCGGGCCCTGGGCTATTCCACGCCCCGGATCCTCTTCCGGCACGTGCTGCCGAACGCCCTGACGCCGGTGATCGTCGCCGCCACCCTGGGAATCGGGAACACGATCGTCCTGGAGGCCGGCCTCTCCTTCCTCGGGATCGGGGTGCAGCCGCCGACCCCGTCCTGGGGCAACATGGTGGCCGGGGGCCGCACGGCGCTCCCGGAGGCCTGGTGGCTCTCCACCTTTCCCGGCCTGGCGATCGTCGTCACGGTCCTCGCCTTCAACCTCCTGGGCGACGGGCTCCGGGACGCCCTGGACCCCCGGCTCCGGGGCGACGAGGCGGTCCGGTGAGCGAGGCGCTCCTCGAGGTGGACGGCCTCCGGACCTGGTTCGCCACCGCCGCCGGCGAGGCCCGGGCCGTGGACGGGGTCTCCTTCCGGATCGAAGAGGGGGAGTCCCTGGGGGTCGTCGGCGAGTCCGGGTGCGGGAAGACGGTGACCGCCCTCTCCCTCCTGGGGCTGGTTCCGGAGCCGCCGGGCCGGATCCTTCACGGGAGCTCGATCCGCTGGCGGGGCCGGGAGCTGGTGGGAGCGCCGCCGGAGGCGCTCCGCCGTGTCCGGGGCGGGGAGATCGCCATGGTCTTCCAGGAGCCGATGACGTCCCTGAACCCTGTGCTCCGGGTGGGCCGGCAGATCGGCGAGGCGCTCCGGCTCCACCGGGGCGCGCGGGGGAAGAGCGTGAGGGCTCGGGCCGTCTCCCTTCTACGGGAGGTGGGCATTCCGGACCCGGAGGAGACGGTGGACGCCTACCCCCACGCGCTGTCGGGAGGGATGCGCCAGCGGGTCATGATCGCCATGGCCCTGGCCGGCGATCCGGGTCTCCTGGTGGCCGACGAGCCCACCACGGCTCTCGACGTCACCGTCCAGGCGCAGATCCTCGATCTGTTGGACCGCCTCCGTCGGGACCGGGGGATGGCGCTCCTCCTGGTGAGCCACGACCTGGGTGTCGTCTCCGGGGTCTGCGACCGGGTGGCGGTCATGTACGCCGGCCGCATCGTCGAGATCGGCGCCTCGCAGCGGATCTTCGACGCGCCCGTCCACCCTTACACCCGGGCGCTGCTGGCGTCCGTGCCCACTGCCGAGCGTCGGAAAGGGCGGCTGCGGGCCATTGAGGGAAGCGTGCCGGACGCCGGCGCGTGGCCGGAGGGCTGCCGCTTCCGGCCCCGCTGCCCCCACGGCTGGGAGCGCTGCGGGGAGGAGCCGGAGCTCCTCGCCCCGGAGGACGGAGGGCCCGGTGGGGCCGCCCGCTGCTGGCTCGTGGAGGAGCCCGGGCGGAGGGAGGAGGGATGAGCCCGTCCGGGCCCCGAATTCCCGGCGACGCCCTCCTGGCGGTCCGGGACCTGGTCGTGCGCTTTCCCGGGCGGAGCGGGTTCCTCCAGCGCGGCCGGCCGCCGGTGCAGGCGGTCCGGGGCGTCTCCTTCCACCTGGAGCGGGGCGAGACCCTGGGCCTGGTGGGGGAGTCGGGCTCGGGGAAGTCCACGACGGCCCGGGCGGTCCTGCGCCTCGTGGAGCCGACCTCGGGAAGCGTCCGCTTCGACGGCGCGGAGGTGGGTCGCATGGATCGGGCCGACCTCCGGCGCTTCCGGAGGCGGGCCCAGATCGTCTTCCAGGACCCCTACGGCTCCCTCAACCCCCGGGTCCGGGTCGGGTCCGCCCTGGAAGAGGTCCTCCGGGTCCACGGCATCGGCGACTCCCGGCACGGGCGACGCCGCCGGGTCGCCGAGCTTCTCGAGCGGGTGGGGCTCCCGGCCGGTCACGGCGAGCGCTATCCCCACGAGTTCAGCGGGGGACAGCGGCAGCGGATCGGCATCGCTCGGGCCCTCGCCGTCGAGCCCGACCTCCTGATTTGCGACGAGCCGGTCTCGGCCCTGGACGTCTCGGTCCAGGCCCGGATTCTCAACCTCCTGACCGACCTCCAGGCGGAGCTCGGGCTCACCTATCTCCTGATCGCCCACGACCTCGCGGTGGTGGAGCACATGAGCGATCGGGTGGCGGTCATGTACGCTGGCCGGATCGTGGAGACCGCCGGCGCGGACGCCCTCTACCGGGGGCCCCGGCACCCGTACACCCGGGCCCTCATCGCGGCGGTGCCCCGGATCGGGGGGCGAGGGGCGGAGGAAGGGTCCGGAAGGAAGAAGCTCCTGCCCGGGGATCCTCCCTCGGCGTCCGATCCACCCTCCGGGTGCCCCTTCCACCCCCGCTGCCCCCATCCGCTGAAGGACGGGGAGTGCCGGGAAGCCGTGCCTCGCCTGGAGGAGAAGACCCCGGAGCACTTCGCGGCCTGCGTGAAAGAGCCCGCGGACGCTCGCGTACACGAACGTGAGAAGGATTCGAGCGCCGAGGCGGAGACGCCGGGTCCGGGCTCCTGACTCCCTCCCGGGACCGACCTTGACACGGTTGGGGGGGCTGTCCATTTTGCCATGCCCTACGGTCAGCATCCCGCCCTGCGGGGCAGACTTCGTTCGTACGCAATTTCTGAAGACCACTTCTGCGGGAGGTCCCTTTGGTCGGTGTGATGAAGCTTTACGGTGCGTGGCTCCAGCTTCCAGGGGTGAACCAACCCGATCGGACGCTGATGGAGCAGCTCCAGTTCGCGTGGGACGAGATGGGCTTCATGAGGTGGCCTC
>CAZMPV010000017.1:0-17918 GCA_964567985.1 uncultured Gemmatimonadaceae bacterium | reverse complement strand
GGCATGAACGAGCGGATCCCGGTCCAGTCCTTCTTCGAGGGCCAGGAGTTCCTCTACCGGCTGGTGAAGCGGCTGGCGTCGCCCGGGGTGAGCTGAGGAGAGCTGTCGGCTTGCAGGGCCCGTGGGGCCAGGTCGGCCATCCCCCCGGCGAGATCGCATACAAAATTGTATACTTATGCCGGGGTGCCTCCGAGGGGGGCGACCCCCGCTCATCTGCCGATGTCATCCCGAACCAGGGGGGATACCGATGAAGGTTCGATCGCGGGGCGTTGCCGGGGTCGCCACACTCCTCGTCCTCATCGCCGCGGGCTCGACGCCTCCGGCATCGGCCCAGCCGACTCCCCTCGTCGGCCTGGACGACTACATCGAAGAGAGCATGGAGGCGTGGGATGTCCCGGGGCTGGCGATCTCGGTGATCGACGGTGACTCGGTGGTCTATGCCAGGGGCTTCGGCGTCCGTGACCTGGAGACCGGAGAGCCGGTGGATCCCGGCACCATCTTCGCCATCGGCTCGTCGTCGAAAGCCTTCACGGCCGCCGCGGTCGGGATGCTGGTGGACCAGGAGCGGGTGGCGTGGGACGACCGGGCGGCCGACCACCTTCCGGGCTTCGAGCTCGCGGATCCCTACGTGACCCGTGAGCTCACCGTCCGGGACCTGCTGACCCACCGGAGCGGTCTCGCCAGGGGTGACCTCCTCTGGTACGCCGGGAGATACGACCGGGACGAGATCCTGGAGCGGGTCTTCCACCTGGAGCCGAGCTGGAGCTTCCGTTCCACCTTCGGCTATCAGAACATCATGTACCTCGCGGCCGGGCAGATCGTGGAGGCGGTGACCGACACGACGTGGGACCGCTTCGTGGACGCCCGGATCTTCGTGCCCCTGGGCATGGACCGCTCCGGCACCACGATCCGGCAGCTTTCCGCGGACGGGAACGTGGCCCAGCCCCACGCCGAGATCGACGGAGAGATCGTGAAGGTCCCGTGGCGGAATATCGACAACATCGCCCCGGCGGGCTCGATCAACTCCAGCGTGCTGGAGATGGCCCGGTGGGTCCGCCTTCACCTGAACGAGGGAACCTTCCGGGGCGAGCGGATCCTGAGCGAGGACGTCGTCCGGGAGATGCAGACGCCCCAGACGCTGATCCGCCAGGAGGGACCGTGGCGGATCATGGCCCCGGAGTCGCACTTTTTCGCCTACGGCATGGGCTGGTTTCTGAACGACTATCGGGGACGCAAAGTGGTCCACCATGGCGGAAACATCGACGGGATGAGCGCGTTGGTGGCCATGCTGCCCGAGGACGATCTCGGGGTGGTCATGCTCACGAACATGAACGGCTCGAGCCTCCGCTCCGCCATCATGTACCGGATCTGGGATGCGTACCTGGGCGCCCCCGAGCGGGACTGGAGCTCCGAGATCCTGTCCATGGTGGACAGCATGGAGGCACGGGCCGAGGCCCGGGAGGAGGAGATGGAGGAGGCCCGGGTGGAGGGGACGAGCCCGTCGCTGGAGCCGGGAGAGTACGCGGGGACCTATACCGACGAAATGTACGGCGAGGTCACGGTGGGGCGGTCGGGCGACGGGCTCGTCCTGGGCTATGCGGGGGCCGCCGAGGGCGGCCTCGAGCACTGGCACCACGACACGTTTCGGATCGAGTGGGGAAACCCCATGCTCGGTCGTTCCTTCGTGACCTTCCATCTGAACGCCCGGGGTGAACCGGCCGTCGTGGAGATCGAGGGCCTGGGTCGCTTCGAGCGAGTACCGGAGGCCGAGGCGGAGGATCCCGGGAGCTGACCCGCCGGAGCGGCTCGTCAGCCCCGCTCGATCTCCGGCCGGGGGAAGCAGGTGGTGTTCCCGTAGGGGATCCCCACGTGATCGACCCCGTCGCCGTGGATCGAGCCGGGCTCGCCCAGGAATGGCACCTCGAACTCCGTGCCACGGAAAAGGATGTGGTCCCGCATCCGGTGGCCGCCCTCGGCGAAGAACTCCCGGGACCGCTCCTGGATCACGTGACGGATCACGTCGGCCTGGGTGGGGACGTCGTCTTCCTCCACGGGCGGGACCCCGGCCGCCGCGTGAAACTCGTTCAGGATCGTCCGGGCCCGCTCCAGGTCTCCGCTCCGGGCCGCGGCCTCGGCGATGAACATCCGCGCCTCCCGGTACGAGGCCATGAGCACCGGGTCGGCCCGGGAGCTCACCTTCTGGTGCTTCCAGTGGGGCGTGGCGAAGTCGAAGCCCAGCTCGCCGTCCGAGTACTGGGTCACCACCAGGCGCTCGTCGGCCACGCCCTTCCACTCCAGATTCCGGTAGTTCGGGGCGATCGTCGCGTGCTTCCACTGGGGGCCGTTCACCCACTCGTAGTGGGTGTTGTAGCGACGCTCGGTGTCGGAGCCCCGGGTGGCGTTGAAGACGAAGCCCTCCGGGACCAGCTCGGCGTCCGCGATCGCCCCCTGAAAGTTGCCCAGGTTCAGCCGGACCCGGGCTCGGGCCACCCGGGCCGCGTTCAGCAGGTCGTCACGGCCGGCCTGGCCGGCCAGGTCGACGGCCTCGTCGAGGCGCGCTTCGGCGAGGGAGAGGAGCTCTTCCCGGCTCAGCGCTGGATCCTCTCCGTCGAGGGGCGTCTCGCAGAAGCCCTCGCCGAAGGCGATCAGGGGGAAGGCGCCGTACGTCCGGATCGACGCGAGCATCCCGGCCTTCCCCTCCAGGCCCTCGAAGCCCTGGATCCGGTCGTAGTTGCTCTCGGCCTGGAAGCGGGCGGTATGCAGCGTCGTGAAGAGGCCGTAGCCCCAGTCGCCGCACCCCGAGGAGGCGTAGTTCGAGAAGTCCGAGGTGACCTGGCGCAGGCCCCAGCGCTTGAAGGTGCCGTTGCCCGACGCCTGCATGTACTCGTCGGAGTGGTGGGCCGACGCCGCCACGTAGTTGTCCCAGGAGCACTCCACGTCGCTGATGACGCTGTTCACCAGCGTCTCGGCAAGACCCGGATCGTCCAGGGCCTCCTCCACGACGCGTCCGGGCGTGTCCACCTGGAGCAGCTCCTCGGTGTCGCACGCGCCGAGCCAGGGGAGGAGGAGCGCCGTCAGGCCCAGGATCCAGGCCCGCGTCGTCACTCCGGCCGTAGTCGCCTGTCGGTGTCTCATCGTCGATATCTCCCGTCGGTTAAACCGCGCGTCCCTCGTCCGCTGTCCTCCGCTCGCCCGGCGCATCAGAACGTCATCCGCAGCGTGACCAGGACGCGTCTGAGCTGAGGCCAGTGCTCCTGGGTGTAGGCGCTCAGCCCTCCCGGGTCGGAGCCGCCTCCCGAGGTGACCCGGATCTCCGGCTCGATGATGTCGTAGCCCCAGAGATCCTCCGTGCCTTGCCAGAGGGTGGCCAGGTTCTCCCCGGACAGCGTGAGCGTGGCCCGGTCCGCGCCGATCCGGCCGGTGAACAGCTCCGGCAGGGTGTAGCTCAGTGACACCCGACGGAGCTTCGCGAAGCTCGCGTCGATGATCCCGGTCTGGGTCGCGGCCGAGCTGGCGATCGCCTCGTAACCCAGGAGGATCGGGTCCGTCCGCTCCAGGATCGCCTTCGAGTTCGTGAAGAAGACGTGGGCGCCCCAGGCGTTGCCGTCGATCATGGTGTGGCCACCCACGAAGTCGACCTGGGTGAAGAGCTGGAGGTCCTGGAAGAGGCTGAGCGTCGTGGTGACGGCGCCCTCCCAGGTGGGCAGGGGTGAGCCCCAGGGCACCCGGGGAGCCTCGGCGCACGGCACGGCGCCGCCCCCGCCGTCGGAGAGGTCGTTGGTGCCCGGGAGGAGCGCGCCGCCCTCACACATCACGTTCACCGCCTGTGCCTCGGGCGTGCCGGGGTTCTCGATGTCGGCGGAGACGACCCGGCGAGCGAAGATCGTGGCGAGCGGGTAGCCCTCCACGTGCATCTGGCTGGCGAAGCCGCTGACGATCTGAGGTGGCAGGCCGCCCAGGTCGACGACTTCGTTGTCATTCGTCGAGAAGGTGAAGTTGAGGTCCAGGCCGACGTCTTCGCCACGGTAGAGGTTGGCGTTCACGCCCATCTCGACGCCTGAGTTCTCCACCCGGCCGAGGTTACGGAACTGGGCGCCGGGGAAGCCCTTGGACGGCCGGGCCGGGACCTGGACGATGGCGTCCTTCTTCGTCTGGCTGTAGTAGGTGAACTCCAGCCCCACGCGGTCCGAGAGGAAGCTGGCGTCGAAGCCGACCTCGAACTCCTCGCCCACCTCGGGCTCGAGGTCGGCGTTCCCGATATTCTCCGGCGTGACCGTGCCCGATCCTCCGGGGCCCGTGGCGGGTGCGAACGTCCGGAGGGCCGCGAAGACGTCGGGCTGCTGGCCCGCCTGTCCCCAGGCTCCCCGGAGCTTCAGCTGCTCGACGAAGCCGTAGTCCTGCATGAACGGCTCCTCCGAGATAACCCAGGATCCGCTGAACTTCGGGTAGACCACGAAGTCGAAGTTCTTTCCGAAGGCCGAGTTGTCGTCGCCCCGGACGGCGCCGGTCAGGAAGATCCGGTTTTCCCAGGAGACCTGCTCCTGCAGGTAGGCGCCCAGCGTCTTGTTCTCCAGGAAGCCCTCCTCGGCGAATTTCGTCGCGCCGGCGCTCACCGTCTCCAGCGCGCGGATCGGGAAGTTGTCGCCCCGGGCCCAAAACCACGCCCGCTCCTTCTTGTAGTACTGGACGCCAAAGGAGGTGGCCGTGGTGAGCCGGTCCAGGAGGTCGAGCTCGACGGTCCCCGAGTAGTCGGTGGTGACGTAGCTGCTCTGCTGCTGCTGGACGGTCTTTTGCCCCTGGGGCTGGAAGTGGCCCACGCCGTCGATCGGCCGGTAGAGCTCGGAGTTCTTCGTGTCCGTGAGGTCGGCGCCGACGGTCAGGCGATGGGTGAACCAGTCGGTGGGCCGATGATTGGCCGTCAGGTTGTACGTCGTCCGAAGCACCTCCTGGAAGCCGTCGATGTCGTTGACGTACCGTTCCGGGAGATAGGCGATGTAGCCGCGGTACGCGCCGTCCACCGCGTTGGGCAGGCCCGAGTTCTCCTCACAGCCCGGGGCCGGGCACGCCCAGATGATCGCGGTCGTGAGCGGCTGCTGGGCCGACGCCGACTCGAGCTTGCTCGTGATGCCTCCCACGCCGAACTGGATGTCCAGCTCCTCCGACGGCGTCCAGTTCAGGTTCGCTCGGCCGTTCAGCTTGTTCTGCCAGTTGTAGGAGACCGGCCCCTCGTCCCGGTTCCAGTCCAGGGAGAAGAAGTAGCGCAGGTCCTCGGAGCCCCCGTTCACGCTGGCGGCGTAGCTCTGGGGCAGGCCGGTCTGGAACCACTCGTTGCCGTTCCGGATCCGGTCCTGGCGCAGCACGTTGAACTCGACGATCTCGCCCTCGGTGCAGTTCCCGGAGGTTCCCTGACAGCGGAAGTAGGTCGGCGGGAAGAGCTCCTCGGGATCGGGCAGCCAGTTGGCCCCCTGGCGCACCGTGAGGGTCACCGTCGGTGAGCCCTGGCTTCCCTTCTTCGTGATGATGTTGATCACGCCGTTCGAGGCCTCGGTCCCGTAGAGGGTGGACGCCGCGGGGCCCTTGATGACCTCAATCGACTCGATGTTGTCGGGGTTGATGTCGTTGAGCCGGGACGGCGGGATGCCGCTGTCCACGCCGACGCCGCTGTTTCCACCCCCGTGGTCGGCCACGTCGTTGTTGACCCTGACCCCGTCGATGTAGATGAGGGGCTCGGAAGCGAGGGCCATCGAGGAGGCCCCCCGGATCCGGATGTTGGAGCCTCCTCCGACCTCACCGCCGCCGGACGCGGTTCGCAACCCGGGCACCGAGGCGCTCAGCATGTCCTCCACCTCCGAGGGCGGCGCGATCTCCGTGAGCTCGGAGGCCTGGATCCGGCCCATGGCATTGCCGAGGGAGCGCACCTGCTGAGCCCCCGGGGTCCCGGTCACCACGAGCTCGTCCAGCTCCAGCGCCCGCTGCACCATGCGAATTTCCAGGGGCTCGCCCCCGGGCTCGACCTGCCGGGTCACGGTTCGATAGCCCAGCATGATCACCTGCACGGTCACGGGAGACTCGCTGACGTTCAGCATCAGAAACCGCCCGCTGGAGTTGGTGATCGTTCCCTGCTCGGTCTCCTCGATGAAGACCTGGGCCCCGGCCAGAGGCTGGTTGGAGTCGGCGTCCAGGACCACGCCGGTGACGGCATTTTCCTGGCCCGCGAGTCCGGCCGCTCCGAAGATCAGGAGGCCCAGGGCGAGGAGAAGGCCGCCGCCGACGCTGCCGGTCGGCCCGGAGCGGGTCGGACGGGACTGCCATTCCGGGGATCGGATCGTGTCAGCTCGAGCGAATGCGCGCATCGTGCGACCTCCTGGGGTGAACTCGCGCGGTGGAGGAGGTGAGGCTCCCTCCGACGACCGACGGCCCCGCGGGGGAAAGAAGGCCGAAGGCTCCGAGAGTGGAGTATACAATCATAGCGTACGCTTATGTGTACATCCCGTGAATGCCACCTTAGGGCGGCCGTTTCGGTCCGTCAAGCGTCCCTCAGGGGGCTCCTCCCACGGCGGAGCGCTCCGCCGATCCGTAGCGATCGAACCAGCCGATCAGGTAGCCGATCTTCTGCATGAAGTGGCTCGGACGCCCGTGGATCCCGTGGGACTCACCCGGCACCTTGACCAGGGCGGCTTCGACGTCCCTGAGCTTCAGCGCCTTGTAGAACTGCTCGGTCTCGGACATGGGCGTGCGGTGGTCGGCCTCCCCGGTGATCAGGAGAGTCGGGGTGGTGACATTGCCCACAAGCGAGATCGACGACCGCTCCATGTAGTGCTCCGGGGCGTTCCAGGGGGTGTCGGGGAACCAGTACTTCACTCCCCGGGCCGACATGTCCGCCGTCAGGGCCCACGAATACCAGTTGATCACCGGGTAGATGACCACCGCGGCCCGGTAGCGGTCGGTCTTTCCGATCGCCCACGACGAGAGCACGCCGCCCCCGCTCCCCCCGGTGATGAAGAGCCGGTCCGGGTCCACGTAGTCCCGCTCCAGCATGAAATCCACGCCGGACTCCAGGTCGAGGTGATCGTCGCCGGGGTAGGCGTGGTGGATCAGATTTCCGAACTCCTCGCCGTAGCTCGTGCTGCCCCGGGGATTCATGTAGAGGACCAGGTAGCCGGCGCCCGCCATCGCCTGCTTCTCGGCGTCGAAGCGGTCCCCGTAGTTGGCGAACGGGCCCCCGTGGATCTCGAGGATCAGGGGATACCGCCGGTCGGGGTCGAAGTCGGGCGGCGTGACGACCCATCCCTGGATCCGCCGGCCGTCGTGGGAGGACTCGTACCAGATCTCTTCCACGTCGCCGAGCGCCCTCTGGGCGAAGAGGTCCTCGTTCAGGGAGGTGACGACCCGGTGCTCGCCCCCCTCCACGGGGCCGGCCGCCACGTCGCCGGGCACGTGGGGCGTGGTCCGGGTGAAGGCGATGCGGGTCCCGTCCGCCGAGAGGGTGAAGGCGGCGCCGCCGGAGTACGCCCACTCGCCGCTGCCCACGCTCCCGGCCACGGTCCGGACGCTTCCGCCGGTGACGGCCACCCTGCCGATCTTCGTGTTCCCCTGGTCGTCGTAGGTGAAGTAGACGGCGCTCCCGTCCGGCGCCCAGCGGAGCGTGCCCACGCTCCGGTCCAGCTCGTCGGCCAGCGCCCGCGGGCTTCCGCCGTCCCGGTCCGCCACGTAGAGCCTGGTCACCTGATAGCCCTGATAGCGGTCGTCGTAGCCGGTGTAGGCGATCCGGCGTCCGTCGGGCGAGACCCTGACCTGGTTGTCCGGCCCCCGGCGGTCCGTGAGCTGTCGGATGGAGCCGTCGGCGACGGCGAACTCGTAGATCTCCGTGTCTCCGGGCTCGGTCTCCCAGTCCGGACGTCGATTCGCGGAGATCAGGACGTGGGCGCCGTCGGCGCTCCAGACCGGGGCGCCCGAGCCCCGTCCTCCTCCGCCCCCGTGCTCGAAGTCGCCCCGGGAGAGCTGCCGGGCGGTTCCCCCCTCTGCCGGGACGACGAACAGGTGGGAGTAGCCGGGCTCCAGCTCGCCCACCCCGTCGAAGGTGTGAGCCAGCCGGTCCAGGACCCGGGCCGGGGGCGCCCACTCGGCGCCTTCCGGAGGTCCGGGGAGCTCGGCGATTCCGGCGGCCGGGTCGTCGCCGGGCACGACCGAGGTGAAGGCGATCCGGGTGCCGTCCGGTGACCAGGCGGGATTCATCGGCGGCGTCTGCGTCCGGGTCACGGCCACGTCCTCGCCGGTGTCGATCCAGCGGATCCGAACCTGGGTGCTGCCGTCCCGGTCCGATACGTAGAGGATCCTGTCGCCGGAGGGGGACCACCGCGGGGAGTGCTCCGAGTGCTTCCCGCTGGTGAGGGGCCGGTGCCCGCTGCCCTCGAAGCCTACCATCCAGAGGTTCGAGTATTGCCGGTCAGTCTCCACGTCGGCCCAGCTCCGGACGTACACGATCCGGGTCCCGTCCGGGGAGATCCGGGGGTCCATGGCGGCCTCGAGATCGAAGACGTCCATGGGCTGGAAGCCGGGGGCCGCCTCCTGAGCCCGGGCGGGGACCTCGGCACCGACGCCGGCCAGGAGCGCGAGGGCCGCGAGGAGGGCCGGGAGGATTCGGGTCGTGGCGTTCATGGCTCGTTCCGGTTCGAGTCCCAGTAGTCGGTGGAGCGGACGTCGTCCACCAGGGCGGAGGGATCCACCCACCAGCGGGCGCCGTACGGCTTCTGTCGCGGCCAGACCTCGTCGAGGGTGTCGTCGTCGTAGAGGCGGCCGTCCTTCATCACGTACTCGATGTCCAGGGTGTTGCGGATGTCCTCCAGGGGGTTGGACCCGAGGACGACGAGGTCGGCGACCTTCCCCGGAGCGAGGGTGCCGAGGTCGTCCTGCATCCCCAGGAAGTACGCGCCCTCCTTGCTGGCCAGCTCCAGGGCGCCCAGGGGGCCCATGGCTTCGGCCGCGGTCCAGACCTCCCAGTGGGAGGCGATGCCGTGCTGCTGGCCGTGGGCGCCGATGGCGCCATGGCCTCCCTCGTCCATGATGTCCTTCAGCGTCTGGGCCAGGATCGGGCCCGAGTAGTCGGATTCCGGCCGCCTCATGCGCCGGCGGGAGTGGGGCACCACCTGCCGCCACGGCATCCAGCGCATGTACTTCTCGTTCCTCCCCGGGTCCATCCGCTGGAAGAAGTACTCCTCGATCCAGGGGCCCGACCCGCCGACCATGAAGGTGATCGAGTAGATCGCCTCGGCCCGGCCGAAGAAGCGGGCGGCGTCGGAGTAGATCGGCGCGTAGCTCATGGGGTGCTCCCACGCCGGCTGGCCGTCCATGACCGTGGAGACGTTGTACGCGAGATCGCTGCCCTCGCCGGTGACCTGGAGCCCCTCCTTCCGGGCCACGTCCGAGACCCACTGGCGCTGGTCCCTGCGGGGCTGGAGGTACTGCTTGATCGAGACGGCGCCCCAGGACTTCAGCCGGCGGATGTTCTCCGCGGCCACCTGGTAGCTCGTGAGCTCGTTCTGCCGGGCCCCTTCTCCGGAGTAGAGGGGGTCTCCGGTGCTGAAGGTCCGGGGGCCCACGATCTCTCCGGCCTCGATGAGCTCGGCGGTGGGGAAGACGTCCTGGGACCACATGGAGTTGTCCAGGGCGGTGGTCACCCCGTAGGCGAGCCCGACGGCGCTCTCGTAGATGTGCTGGGGGATGATGCCCCGGAACTCCCGGTAGAAGTGGGCGTGCATGTCGATGAAGCCCGGGATCACGGTCCGGCCCCGGGCGTCGATCGTGCGGTCGGCGCCGGACGTCTCGCACGCGCCGGCGCGCCCGACGCAGGCGATCCGGCCGTCGGTGACGACCAGGACGCCGGAGTCGATGACGCCGGGCTCGTCCAGGGTGACGATCCGGGCACCCTCCAGGACCAGGGTGCCCTGGACCGCGTCCCGGTCCCGGGGCACCCGGAGGTCGATCTCGACGGTGTCGGTGGTTTCGGCCTCCACGTCGTGGGCGTAGTAGCGGGGGCCGCTCCCGAACTCCACCGTCCGGGCGTCGCGCCAGCCGGGATAGAGGCCGCCCTCCCGGGAGAGCTGCCGGACCGGGAAGGCGCCGTTCTTCTTGTCCACGTGAACGGGGCTCCCCCCGCTCCATCCCAGGGGGAGCGGCGTCAGGTAGACGTTGTCGCCCTCGTTGAACGCCACCCACTTCCCGTCCGGGGAGGGCACGATCTCGTCGGCCCAGGGAAAGGTGAGGTGGGTGCGGCGGTCACTCCCGTCCGTCCGGACGCTCAGGAGCGCCATCCGGGGCTCGCCCTCGTCACCCTCGCCCTCGATCCGGCCCGGGAAGTAGATACGCCCCTCCGGCCCATAGACGGGCCGGGCGATCTGGCTCCGGGAGACGCCAAAGAAGCCTCCGGCCTGAGGCACCTCGGCGACTCGCTCGCTCGGGCCGCCTCCCGCCGGGACCCGGTGGAGCTCGTACCACGGGTTGTGCACCATCCCCCGGCCCCGGAAGGTGACGCCGGCTCCCTTCGCCACCACCAGCTCCTCACCGTCGGAGTTCCACGCCGGGTTCACGTACTCGCCGGGCTCCGTGGTCAGCCGGGTGGGCTCACCTCCCGCGGCCGGCACCTTCCAGAGGTGGCCCCCCAGGGTGTCGTCCCAGCTCGTGAAGGCGATCCAACGGCCGTCCGGGCTCCACGCCGGAGCGAATTCGAAGGGCTCGAAGGAGGCGTCGGTGAGCCGGGTCGGCTCGCCGTCCGGCAGCTCCATGGACCAGATCCGGCCCACCGCCTGGAAGACGAGACGGCTCCCGTCGGGAGAGGCGGTCTGCCACCTGGTGAACTTCACCCCGAAGGGGCCGTCCGGGACCGGGAAGCGGTGGTACGATTGTTCCGAGATCGTGCGTCGGACCCGCGCCGTGAAGGGAATGGTGGAGACCTCTCCGCTGGCCACGTCCACCCGTCGAAGCTTCCCGCCCTGGGAGAGGACGATGGAGCGGCCGTCGGGGGTCCAGTCGTAGCCCGGGAGCACCCGGAGGACCTTGAACGTCTCCCCCATGTCCTGCTCGATGGGATCCATGAGGACCCGCTCGGCTCCGGTCTCCAGGTCCCGCAGCCAGAGCGCCGTCCGGGGCCCGAACTCCTGGCCCTCGTACGAGATGCGGCCGTAGGGAATCCGCCGGGCGAAGGCGAGCCGGCGGCCGTCCGGAGACACCTCGCCGGCGTAGCCGCCGCCGCTGGAGGTCCGGAGCTGCTGCTGGGCCTCGCCGGCGGTCAGCTCGGAGATCTCTCCCGTCTCGAAGTCCATCCTCCGGAGCTGGAGATAGCCCTGGAGGACGTCACGGTATCCCTCCGGAAACCCACCGCCCGCCGTGACGTGGAAGTACAGGTACCGACCGTCGGCCGAGACCGACGGCCATGTGGCGCCCCGGGCCTCGTCATCTCCGACCAGCTCCGTCCCCTGGCCCCCGTCCACGTGGTACATCCAGATTCCGGACTCCCGGCGGTCGCCCAGGGTGGACCGCTGCACGACGATGTATTCCCCGTCGGGGGTCCACGTCGGCTGGGTGACCCGGACGTTCACGTCGTGGAAGACCTGCCGGGCGTTCGAGCCGTCGGCGTCCATGACCCAGAGGTTGTACTGGGCCTTCCGGTCCGAGACGAAGGCGATCCGGGCGCCGTCCGGCGAGTAGCGGGGGTGGTAGTTCACGGCCACGCCGCTGCCGCCGGTGAGGACTTCCGCCTCGCCGCCCTCCGCGGGAACCCGGTAGACGTGGCCGAGGAGGTCGAAGACGATCCACTCGCCGTCCGGCGAGACGTCCACCGACATCCAGGTGCCCGTGGAGGTTGTGAAGTCGATCTCCCGGGTCTCCCCCCGGGCCAGCGTCACGTCCCACTCGCCGGTATCCGGCTCCTCCTGGGCCGTGGCCGCGGATCCGGCGGGGCCCGGAAGGAGGGGGAGGGCCAGGCTCGCGATCAGGAGAAGGAAGAGCGTCGCTCGGGGTCTCGTCATGAGAAGGGCCCTCGGTCGGTGCGGGACGCCGCGGACGGCGCCGATGGCATCGGATGTGCCGGCCGCGCCGCGGGAAGGCCCCGGACGGGAGGGGAAAGGGGACCGTCTACGCGCGGGGCGGGCGACCGTACACGTAACGTCCTACCTAATCTGTATACAAATTTGTGTCAAGCAGCGGGCGGGGCGGCGGGGAACCGGGTGTCCGCAGCATCGCACGGGGCGGCAGGCGGGAGCTTCGAGCGTTCCGATCCGGCGCCGGGGTCCTCCACGAGGAGACGCTTTCTCCGGCCACGGCCGGTCCGTAGATTGCTCTGCTCACGACCCGGATCGCCCCCGCGAGGCCCGGGTGTACCGCGGGGTGACGAGAGCTGCTCGTCCAGCCCGGAGGTCCGATGACCGGCTTCCCCCCTCGCCCCCGCGCTGCCGTCTCGACCGCGACCCTCGTCGTTCTGGCGGGATCTGTCGGTCCCTTCGCTTCCGGGGCCGGGGCCCAGGAGGCCACCTGGAGCGTGGAGGAGCCCGGGGGCCCCACTCACCTCCTGGAGTTCACGGCCAGCGAGGGGACGTGGATGAGCGTGGATGTCTCTCCGGACGGCCGGAGCCTCGTCTTCGACCTTCTGGGGCACCTCTACGAGATGCCGGTGGAGGGCGGCGACGCCCGGCGCCTGACCCGGGGTCGCTCCTGGAACCTGGCACCGCGCTACAGCCCCGACGGATCACGGATCGCCTTCGACTCCGACCGCTCCGGCAGCCACGACGTCTGGCTCATGGACCGGGAGACCGGCGAGCTCACCAGGCTCTCCCGGTCGGACGGGAACGTGCACCGGCCGGCGTGGTCGACCGACGGCCGCCATGTGGTCGCGTCCGCTCCGGAGGGGCTGGTGGCCTACGGGCTGGCCGGGGACGCAGCCACCCTCGTCGAGGGCCGCTCCGGGGCGGCGACCGCCCGTCCCGACGGGACGGGCTTCTTTTTCGAGTTCCGGGCCCGGAGTCTGTATCCCTTCGAGTTCAACCCGTACGTGATCGTCCCGGGGGGCTACCGGATCGAGCGCTGGGACGGGGGTACGGGAGAGACCACGGTCCACGTGGAGCGGCCCGGAGGCGCCTTCAACCCCGCCGTCTCTCCCGACGGGACGCGCCTGGCCTACCTCCATCGGGACCTGGAGGAGACCGTCCTCGTCGTTCAGGACCTGGAGACCCGACGGGAGCGGGTCATACTCCGGGGCCTCGACCTGGACCGGCAGGAGGGAGGCGGATTCGCCGGACCGTACCCGAACATGTCCTGGCATCCCGACGGGCGGCACATCTACCTCTCGTTCGGGGGAGGCATCCACTCGGTCGACGTGGAGTCGGGTGAGACGAGCCGGATCCCGTTCCAGGCGCCGGTGCGGAGGAAGATGACCCGCACCCTCCGCTTCACCCACGAGGTTCCGGACGGACGCGTCCGCACCCGCATGGCCCGCTGGGCGCGCCGGACGCCCGAGGGCGTCGTCTTCGAGGCTCTGGGCGACCTCTGGCTCCAGGACGGCTCCGGAGCCCGGAAGTTGACGAGCACCCCGGCCCACGAGACCAGCCCGCTCTGGGATCCGGGCTCCGGCACCCTCTACTACGCGTCGTGGACCGACGCGGACCACGGAGCGGTCCACGCCCTGCGCCCCGGGGAAGAGACCCGACGGCTCACACGGATCCCCTCCCAGTACGGCGCCCTCGCCCTCTCCCGGGACGGCTCGCGCCTGGCCTACGTCCGGGGCACCGGCGCCCTCCAGCGGGGACTGTGGCTCTCCAACCAGACGCGCTTCGAGCTGGTGGTCCGGGAGCGGGGTGGCGAGGAGCGCATCGTCACGGGCGTGGAGGGGAGGCCGCTCCAGTACGCGAATATCGCGGCCAAGATCCCGCCCCACGTCCTCTTCGGGCCCGACGGAGAGACGCTCTACTTCACCGAGTTCGTCCGGGACACGCTCACGCTGAAGCGGATCGACGCGGACGGGAACGGCGAGCGGACGCTCTACCGGTTTCCCCACGCCGTGGACGCGGTCCTCTCGCCCGACCTGAAGTGGATCGCCCTGCGGGAGTATCACCGGAGCTTCCTCACCCCCTTCCTGGACCGGGGACGGCCCCGGACGGTGAGCGCCTACGACGGCGTGGGGACCACGCTCCGGGTGGATCCGGAGGACGGGGGCTACCTGGCGTGGTCCCGTGACGGCCGGACCCTCTCCTGGACACGGGCCGCGGCCTTCTACGAAAAGGACGTGGAGCGGATCCTGGCGGAGGACGAGCGGGGCGGCCTGACGGGCGCGGAGCGTGCCGCTCCGGCGGAGGCGTGGCGGGGGGAGCGGGTCCCGGGATCCACGGCCCGGCGCACCGATCTCTCGGTCGGGTTTCCCGTCGCCGCCCCGGACGGCGTGGTGGCCCTGACCGGAGTGCGGGTCGTCACCATGAACGCGGACCGGGACGTCCTCGAGGGGGCCACCGTGCTGGTCCGGGGCGGCCGGATCGAGGCGGTGGGCACCGACGTCGAGGTCCCCCCGGACGCCCGAGCCTTCGATCTCGAGGGGCACACGGTGATCCCGGGCCTGGTGGACGCCCATGCCCACCCTCACATCGAGCACTCGCCCCTCCACGTCATCGAGCAGCGGCCGCCCTACCTGGCCGGGGCGCTGGCCTACGGGGTGACCACCATGTTCGAGGTCTACGGAAACGAGTACCGGGACGGCTGGCTCTCCGACATGCTCCGGGCCGGCAAGCTCACCGGCCCCCGCCTCTTCACCACCGGGTCGGTGATCTACGGGCGGCGCACGGGGCGCGTGCGGATGTTCCGGCCGGTCGAGACGCTGGCCGACGCCCGGGAGCAGCTCCGCTGGAACCTCGACCACGGCGCACTGGCCGTGAAGGACTATGCCCAGGCCACCCGGAAGCGGCGGCACCTCACCGCGGTGGCCGCCCGGGAGCTCGGACTGAACGTCCTCTCCGAGTCCTCCGGTGACCCCCAGATGAACCTCACCCAGATCCTGGACGGGGTGACCGGGATCGAGCACTCCATGGGGCTGGCGGCATTCCGCGACGACGTGGTGCGCTTCTGGGAAGCCTCCGGCGCCGGCATGTCGCCGACCCTGGTGGTCGCCTACGGCGGGCCCATGGGAGAAGGCTGGTTCCACCAGAAGGAGAAGCTCTGGGAGGACGAGAAGCTGACCCGCTTCATCCTCCCCCGGCATCTCATGAGGCTCCGCCGTCGCCCCCACCTCTGGCCCGAGGACTACTGGGCCCGGGAGATGGCGTCCTCGCTTCGGAAGCTCTACGAGTCCGGCACGTCGCTCCAGCTCGGTGCCCATGGGCAGATGCTGGGCCTGGCCACCCACTGGGAGCTCGAGATCTTCCAGGACGGCGGCTTCCCGCCGGAGCAGATCCTGGAGCTCGCGACGATCGGCGGGGCCACCCACCTGGGGCTGTCGGGCTCGATCGGCTCGGTGGAGCCCGGGAAGCTGGCCGACCTGGTGGTGCTCCGGAAGAATCCCCTGGAGGACATCGCAAACGCCCGCTCGATCCGCTACGTGCTGAAGCACGGGACGGTCTACGACGGCGCGGACGCTTCCCGGGTCCATCCCGACCCCCGGCCCGCCGGCGAGATGTACTTCCGGCGACCCGGCGGCGAGGGACGCTGACGGCCGTGCCCGGTCGTTGCCGGGGTCGGCCCGCGGCATTATTCTGCAAAGCTGAATACAGATTTGTGTACGTTTTCGCCCTCCCAGCCTCCGTTCCATGACCGAGAGTTCCGACGTCGTCTCCAGCGCGGATCGATCGAAGCAGACCCGGACGAGCCGGGCGTATCGCCGCCTGAGAGAGCTGATCGTCTGCGGCCAGCTCGCCCCCGGGTCCCGGATCGTCGAGTCCGACCTCGCCGAGCGCTTCGGCGTCAGCCGCACACCGGTCCGAGCCGCCCTCCAGCGCCTGGAGCAGGAGGGCTACATCGTATCGGGGAACTCCGGCCAGCGGTGGCGGCCGAAGGTCGCGCCGCTGACCAGGAGCGACGCCCGGGAGCTCTTCTACATCATCGGCCAGCTCGAGGGGCTCGCCGGGTTCCGGGCGGCGGGACTGGAGGGGGAAGAGCACGAGGAGCTCGTCGCGGAGCTCGCCTCCACGAACGACCGCCTCGATGCGGAGGCCGAGGGGGATGAGCGGGCTCCGGAGCGGTACTACGAGCTGGACCGGCGCTTCCACGAGGCGTTCGTAGCCGCCGGATCCGGCCCGCGCCTCCGGGACCTCCACGACGCGATCACCCCGCAGGCCGAGCGCTACATCCGGGTCTACGTCAGCGCCCTGACGACGGAGATCGAGACATCGATCGCCGAGCACCGGGAGATCGCGGAGGCAATCGAGCGCCACGACCGGGACGAAGCCCAGCGGGCGGTGGAAGCGAACTGGAGGGGCGCCGCGGATCGGCTGGCCCGGGTGATCGACTGGGTGGGCGAGCGGGGGAGCTGGTAACGGAACCGGTGGGCTTCCCGTATATTAAGGAGCGTTGAAGATCGAAGGTTGAAGGATCGTCCCGTCCCGGCTCTCCGGGTCGGGGCTGGAACCGTGATCGGGACCCACACATGATGCGGTCTTCTCTCGGGCCGGGCCTGCTCCTCGCCTGTTCGCTCTTCCTCCTGCAGGCGACGTCCGTCGGCGCCCAGGACGGCGTGACCGTCCGCGGGCGGGTCGTGGACGCCGAAGAGCTGGAGCCCGTGGAGGACGTCCTGGTGGACCTCGGGGGCACCCGCTTCCGGGCGTTCACGGACGCGGCCGGCTTCTTTCTCTTCCGGGACGTCCCGCCCGGCACCTACCTCGTCCGCGTGGAGCACCTCGGCTTCGCCCGGACCGGTGAAAGCCTCACGATCGGGGCGGGCGAGGAGGTCGAGATCGAGATCCGCATGGCCCCCCGGGCCATCCGGCTCGCCCCCCTGGTCGTGGAGGTGCTCTCCCGGCGAGAGCTGGAGGAGCGGAGCCGGGGAACGGCCCGGAACCTCGTGACCCGCTCCGAGATCGAGGAGATGCTCGGATGGGCCATGCACGTGGGCGACGTGCTCGAGGCCCACGTGACGGGTATCTCCGTCGATGAGAACCAGGGCCCGGGAAGCTACTTCTGTCTCGAGTTCCGGCGCCCGGTCTCGCTGTTGGCGCCCCTGGCGTGCCATCCTCCGGCGGTCGTGGTCGACGACGTACCGGTCTTCGATCCCACCGGGTACCTGAACTCGGTCGAGCTGGCGGAGATCCAGTCGATCGAGGTCCTGCCGGCGGCCGAGGCGGGGACCCGCTACGGGAGCAGCGCCGCCAACGGCGTGATCCTCATCGAGACCCGACGTCCGGGGGGGAGGAGCGGGGAGGAGCCGACGCCCGCCCGGACCGCGTACGACTGGGACCTCGAGCCCGGTGGCCACCCCTGGGCGCGGGTGTTCCTCGGCTCTGCCGCCGGGACCGCGGCCGGGATCGGCCTGGTCCTGGCCGCATCCGGCGAGTGTTCGCCGTTGAACGAGGAGCGCGTCTCGGAGTGCGTGGGGGCAGGCTCGAAGGTGGCCTCCCTCGCCGGCTTCGGCCTTCCCGTCCTGACCGGAGCGGCGGGGGCCAACGTCCTGGGGCGGACGGAGGGGAGCCGGGGAGACTTTCTCCGGACGGTTGCCCTCACCGTGAGTCCCATGCTCCTGGGATACTTCTTCGCCACGCCCCGAAATGGGGAGACAGTTTCCGGACGGGCGGCGGTCTTCGGCCGGATCCTGGTCACGGTGGGCGTGCCCGCGGTGGCCACCCTCGCGGATCATCTCTTCCGGAGCCCCGTGGATCCGGACCCGCGACGCTGAGCCAGGGCCCGGGAGGACCTTCCGCCCCGCCTCCGTGGTTAGAAGGAAGCGAGACGCTGCT
>CAZMPV010000016.1:14992-18057 GCA_964567985.1 uncultured Gemmatimonadaceae bacterium | reverse complement strand
CCCAGGAGCGGCTGGGCTCCGGTGAGGAAGAAGACGGCCACGTTGGCGACCAGGAGCCGGAGCACCCAGGGGGTCATGAACACGGCGCTTGCGTCGTCCTCTGCTGTGGGATGGATGGGGTGAGCTCGTCGCGCTGTCTCCGCCTACACGGCCCGCCCTCCGCTGGATCCTTCCGGGGCCGCGTGGCGCTGGACCAAGGTAGGAGGGCCCGGCGTCCGGCTCCACCGTTCCCATCTCCGGGGGCATTGCCTACCTTGGGGCCGCTCGCTCCGTCTTCACCGTCCCCGAAGCTCCTGTCATGGCGCCGTCGTCTCCAGAAAATCCGGTACTCTCCCTCGACTTCCGCGTCCCCTTCCACCGGATCGAGCCCGACGACGTGGCCCCCGGCATCCGGACCGTGCTCGCCGAGGCCCGGGAGCGGGTCGAGGCCCTGGCGGATGCCGGTGCCCCCCGGGGCTACCAGGAGACGATCCGGGCCCTGGACGAGATCACCGAGCGGGTCGAGCGGGCGGTGACCCCGGTGCGCCACCTGATGTCGGTGGCCGAGACGCCGGAGCTGAGGGAAGCGTACAACGACGTGCTGCCGGACATCACCCGCTTCTGGACGTGGCTCCGGCTCCACCAGGGTCTCTGGACGGCGGTCCGGGAGGTCGCCGGCGCCGAAGAGGCGGCGGCCCTCGAGGGCCTCCACGCCCGTCACCTGGAGAAGACGGTGCGGGACTTCGAGCGGGCCGGCGCCGATCTGGACGAAGAGGCCCGGAGCCGCCTGGAGGAGTTGAAGGTGGAGCTCTCCCGGCTCGAGCAGCGCTTCAGCGAAAACGTCCTGGACGCCACCGCCGACTACGAGCTCCACGTGACCGACGAGGAGCGCCTCGCCGGCGTGCCGGACAACGCCGTGGCCCGGTATCGGTCCCGGGCCGAGGAGGAGGGGCTGGACGGCTGGCTCCTGACGCTGGACTATCCCTCGTACGAGCCGATCCAGAAGCACGCCCACGACCGGGCGCTCCGGGAGGAGCTGAACCGGGCGTACACCGGGCGCTGCAGCGGCGACGAGCACGACAACCGGGAGATCATCCGCAGGATCCTCGTCCTCCGACAGGAGCTGGCCGAGCTCCTGGGGTATCCGCACTTCCCGGACTACCGCCTGGAGGAGTCGATGGCGGGGAGCGGTGCCCGGGCGCGGGACTTCGTCGAGGACCTGGTAGAGCGGACCCGGCCGTACTACGAGCGGGACCAGGCGCTGCTCCGCCAGCACGCCCGGGAGCTGGGCATCGACGAGCTCGCGCCCTGGGACGTGGCCTACGTGAAGGAGAGCCTGCGGCGGCGCCGCTACGAGATCGACGACGAGGCGCTCCGACCGTTCTTTCCGCTGGAGGCGGTCCTGGGGGGGCTCTTCGGGGTGGTCGAGCGGGTCTTCGGCTACGAGGTCGAGGAGCTCGAGGGCGTCGACGAGGTCTGGCACGAGGACGTCCGGACCTTCAGGGTCACCGACGCCGACGGCCTCCACCTCGGAGACTTCCACGCGGACTTCTACCCCCGGAAGGAGAAGCGTCAGGGGGCGTGGATGAACAGCTTCGTCACCGGCGGTCCGACGGCCGAAGGGGGCTTCGATCCCCACCTGGGCTTCATCGCGGCGAACGTGACCCCGCCCGAGGGCGAGGTGCCGGCGCTCCTCACCCACCGGGAGGTCCAGACCCTCTTCCACGAGTTCGGCCACCTCCTCCACCACCTCTCGTCCCGCGTGGAGGTGAAGCCCCGGGCCGGGCTGAACGTGGCGTGGGACTGGGTCGAGCTCCCGTCCCAGATCATGGAGAACTGGACGTGGGAGAAGGAGGCCCTTCACCTCTTCGCCCGCCATCACGAGACGGGCGAGCTCTTTCCCGACGACCTCTACCGGCGCCTCGTGGCGGCCCGGCGGTACATGGGGGGTTGGGGGCAGATGCGCCAGCTCGGCTTCGGGACCCTCGACCTGTCGCTCCACCTCGAGTACGGACCGGCCGGGGCGACCGAGGACGTGGAAGCCTACGCCGAGGAAGTGCTGGAGCCTCTGGTGCCCGGCCCCGAGTTCGCCCGCCGCAACATCCTGACGACCTTCAACCACCTCTTCTCCGGCGGGTACGCCGCGGGGTACTACAGCTACCTCTGGTCCGAGGTGCTCGACGCCGACGCCTACCGGCGCTTCCGGGAGGAGGGGATCTTCAGCCGGACCGCCGGACGGGACTTCGCCGACGCGATCCTGAGCCGGGGAGACAGCGCCGAGCCGGACGCCCTCTTCCGGGAGTTCATGGGTCGGGACCCGGACCCCTCGGCCCTCATCGAGCGAAATCTGGGCAGCCTGGAGGCGGAATCCGCGGACGCCCGGGGCTGACGCCGCCTCAGCCTTCGAGGCGGTTCCGGCCCTTCTTCTTCGCCCGGTAGAGGGCCTCGTCCGCCCGCTCCAGGACGCGCTCCGGAGACTCGTCGCTCTTCACCGGCTCGGCGACGCCGACGCTCACCGTCACCGAGAGCGCCTTTCCCCCGTCCCTGCTGCCCCGGCCCTTCTTGCCGACCTGGATCCGGCCCGGGCCCCGGAGGTGGAACTTCGCGTCGGCCACGGACTTCCGGAGGCTCTCCAGATACTCCTTCGCCTCGGCCTTCGGCTTCCCGGGGTAGAGGAGGGTGAACTCCTCGCCGCCGTAGCGGAACGCCCGACCGCCGCCGGGCGCCCGTCGCAGCCGGCTCGCGACCATCCGCAGCACCTGGTCTCCGACTTCGTGGCCGTGGCGGTCGTTGAAGCGCTTGAAGTGGTCCACGTCCACCATGGCCACGGTGTAGCGCCTTCCCAGACGATCGAGCTCCTGGTTGAGGGCCCGTCGGCCCGGGAGACCGGTGAGCTCGTCGTGGAACGCCATCACGTAGGAGCTCTCCACCACGGCCGCCGCCAGGATCAGGCCGGCGACCAGGTGGTGAAGCCGTCCTCCCGTGGTGTCGGGGCCGGCGGCCAGGGCCAGGAGCGAAGCCGCCATCCCCCAGAGGAGCGCCCGCTCCACGGCGCCCCGGCGCACCAGGGTCACGATCAGCAGGGC
>CAZMPV010000016.1:0-14892 GCA_964567985.1 uncultured Gemmatimonadaceae bacterium | reverse complement strand
CCAGGAGACCGGCGGCGACACGGGAGCGACGGAGACGCCACGCCAGGAGGAGGCCGGCCCCGTAGACGGCCCAGGGATAGCCGCCGACGACCTCGGCCAGGAGCTCGCTCCCCGGATCGAGACGGAGCCAGAGGACGGCCGCCCCGACCAGGAGGCCGCCGGGAAAGAGCCAGTAGCGCAGCTCGAGCAGGACGAAGCGGAGGCGGGGCGTCACGGCCGAGAGGCTAACCGCGGTCCGGATCGGATACAAGGAGGGGCGTCGGTGTAGGGAGCGGCGAGCCCCGTTTCGTCCACCAGATCGAACGCCATGAGTGCCGACCGGGACGTTCCGCTCCTCTTTTCGTACGGCTCCAACATGTGTCGGGAGCGCCTCCTGGCCCGGACCCCCTCGGCACAGATCGTCGGACGGGCCGTGCTCCGCGGTCACGACCTCCGGTTCCACAAGCTCAGCGACGTGGACGGCTCCGGGAAGGCGGACGCCTTCCGGACCGGCCGGGCGGCGGACCGGGTCTGGGGCGTCCTCGCCCGACTCTCGACGTCCGACAAGGAGCGGATGGACGAGATCGAGGGTGTGGGGACCGGCTACGAGGCTCGTCGGGCCCTCGTGCGCCGGCCCGACGGGAGCGCCGTCCTCGCCCACCTCTACGCGGCCCGGGACGTGGCGGTCCGCCCGGGGCTCCGGCCCTTTCTCTGGTATCGGCGCCTCGTGATCGAAGGCGCCGTTCAGCACGGGCTGCCGTCTCCGTACGTGGAGCGGCTCCGCTCTTCGCCGGCGGATTCGGATCCGGACGTCGAGCGGGCTCGCCACAACCTCTCCGTTCTCGCCTGAGGTGGCGCCAGGCCCCCGTGGGCTCCCTTTCGTGACAGGCCCGAATCTCGCAGGTTGCGGACACCGAGATCCCACTCCGTCCAGGGGAGGACGACATGGTCCCGGCAGCCGGTGGAAAGCCCGTGCCCCCTCGCCTTCTCAACCAGCTCGCCCTGACGCTCCGGGCGCTGGAAGGGGCTCGCCAGGTCGGCGCCGACGAGGGGGCGTCGGTGGCCCAGGCGCTGGAAGATCTGGGGGTCCTCGGGGAGCTGGTCGCCGACGTTGGGCCCGGCACCCTTCCGGACGGCGTCCCCGGAGAGCTCGAGAAGGCCCGGGAGGCCCTGGACGCCTCGGACGTGGACGAAGCTCGGAGCGTCCTGGTCGGGGTCGGCCGGAGCATCGACGACCACCTCCGGGGCTGAGCCGAATCCGCCTCCCCCGAGTCGGCGAAGCCGCTCCTGCCGAGCACGGATGGACGACGAGAAGAGATGACGAGCACGCCCGAAGCACGCACGACGTACCGACGGTCCCGGGTTCGGCCACGGATCGCCGGTGGACCGCGCCGGGCGCACCTGCTTTCGGCCCTCTTTCTCGCGGCGCTCGCGCTGCCGGGCTGCGAGCCTGCGGCCGAAGATGGACCCGGAGCCGATCCGTCGGCGGGCGGAGATGCGGGCCCCTCCGCGATCGAAGCCGACGCCTTCGTCTTCCACAGGATCACCCCGGACGTCTACCACGCCGTGGGCACGGGGAGCATGGCCGTGGGTGCCAACGCCGCGGTAGTGATCAACGAGCGGGACGTCCTCCTGGTCGACTCCCACGTCTCGCCGGCGGCGGCCCGGACGCTCCTCGACGAGCTGAAGGCCGTCACCGCCAAGCCGGTCCGCTACGTGGTCAACACCCACTTCCACTTCGACCACCTCCACGGGAACCAGATCTACCCGCCGGACGTCGAGATCGTCGGCCACGAGTTCACCCGGCGGAAGGTGGTCGACGGCGGATCGGTGAGCGGGCGGGCCTACGAGCTCTTCGTCGAAGGGCTCCCGGCGCGGATCGAGGAGGCCCGGACGGCCCTGGACACGGCCAGCGACGCGAGCCGTCGCCGGGAGCTCGAGGAGGAGGTGGCGTACCTGGAGGGGTATCGGGAGCAGACGGCCGACGTCGAGCCGACGCCGCCGACCGCCACCCTGGCGCGACGGCTCACCCTCCATCGGGGCGGGCGACAGATCCGGATCCTATTCTTCGGGCGTGGCCACACCGGCGGGGACCTGGTGGTTCACCTGCCCCGGGAGCGGATCCTGGTGACCGGCGACCTCCTGACGCCGGGCCTCCCCTACATGGGCGACGGCTACCCCCTGGAGTGGGCCGAGACCCTGGAGGAGCTGAAGTCCCTGGAGTTCGACGTGGTGCTCTCGGGGCACGGGCCGGCCTTCCGGGACGAGGCGAAGATCGACCATCTTCAGGCGTACCTGCGGGACCTCTGGCGCGGGGCCGAGGCCCTCCACGGGGAGGGCGTGCCGGCGTCGGAGGCGGCCGCCAGGATCGACATGACGGATCACGCGGAGCACTACCCGGGGATCACGGAAGCCGGGGTCCATCCCCACGCCGTGGCCCGGATCTACGAGCTGATCGAGGAGGAGTCGGACGATGAGGGCTGAGAAGGAGCGAGGGGAACGGGAAGGGAAGCATTCGTGGATCCGGGTCGCAGCCCTGGGCCTGGTGGTGGCGCTGGGGGCCGCCCTGGGCGTCGCGGCCGCCGACGGCCCTCCCGAGCCGGTCCGGGCGGCGAGCGGGATGGTCGTCTCCGAGACCCGCTTCGCCTCGGACGTCGGCGCCCGGATCCTCCGGGAGGGGGGCAACGCCGTGGACGCGGCCGTCGCCACCGGCTTCGCCCTGGCGGTGACCCATCCGGCGGCCGGAAACATCGGCGGCGGCGGATTCATGGTCGTCCGCTTCCCGGACGGCCGGGCGACGACGGTGGAGTTCCGGGAGAAGGCGCCCCTGGCGGCCCACCCCACGATGTTCCTGGAGGAGGACGGGGAGTACTCCTACGAGAAGCACCACGACAGCCACCTGGCCGTGGGGGTTCCGGGAACGGTGGCCGGCTTCGTGATGGCGCACGAGAAGTACGGGACCGGTGAGTGGGCCCGCCTGGTGGATCCCGCGGTCGGCCTGGCCCGGGACGGCTTTCCGGTGTCGGAGCGGTTGGCCGGGAGCCTGGAGCGGCTGATCGAGGAGGTCGAGGGTCGCTACCCCGCCACCGTCGAGGCCTTCTCGAAGGACGGCGAGCCGTACCGGGCCGGCGAGACGCTCCGCCAGGAAGACCTGGCCCGGACGCTGGAGCGGATCCGGGACCGGGGACGCGCCGGCTTCTACCAGGGCGAGACCGCGCGCCTCCTGGCTGAAGAGATGGAGCGGGGAGGCGGCCTGATCACCGAGGAGGACCTGGACGCCTACGACGCCCACGAGCGGGAGCCGATCACCGGCGACTACAAGGGCTACCGGATCATCAGCATGCCGCCGCCCTCGTCGGGGGGGACGGCCCTCGTCGAGATGCTCAACATCCTGGAGGGCTACGACCTGGCCTCCATGGGCCACGGCTCCGCCGACCACTACCACCTCCTGGCCGAGGCCATGCGCCGGGCCTACCGGGACCGGGCCCGCTACCTGGGCGACACGGACTTCGTGGACGTGCCCCTGGAGACGCTCACCAGCGAGGACCACGCACGGGAGCTCCGCTCCACGATCCGGATGGAGGCGGCCGGCGAGTCCGACCCGGCCGACGTCCGGCAGGTGGCCGAAGGCACCCACACCACCCACTACTCGGTGGTGGACGCCGACGGGCTGGCGGTCTCGGTGACCTACACCCTGGAGCAGGGCTACGGCTCCAACATCGTGGTGCCCGGAGCGGGCTTCCTCCTGAACAACGAGATGGGCGACTTCAACCCCCGGGAGGGGCTGACCACCCGGGAGGGCCTCATCGGCACGAAGCCGAACCTGGTGAAGCCGGAGAAGCGCATGCTCTCCTCCATGACGCCCACCATCGTCGCCCGGGACGGCGAGCTGGTGGCGGTGGTCGGAAGCCCCGGGGGACGGACCATCATCAACACCGTCCTCCAGGTCATCCTGGGCTTCGCCGAGTACGGGATGAACATCCAGGAAGCGGTGAACGCTCCGAGGGCCCATCACCAGTGGCTGCCCGACGTGCTCCGGATCGAGGAGAAGGGCGCCACCGAAGCGGTCCTCCGGGAGCTCCGGGCCCGGGGCCACGAGGTCGTGACCCGGCGGAGCCAGGGGCTCGCCCACAGCATCATGATCGACCCGGAGACGGGCGAGCGCCTCGGCGCTCCGGACCCCCGGAATCCGGACGCGGCGGCGTCGGGCCACTGACGTTCTCCGTCGATCCCGATCTCCGGGGTCGGCGGGTCCGGGCCGTCGAGCACCCCTGAGTCGGACGTGCGACCCCATCGCCTGACCTTCCTGGCCTTCGCCCTCTCCGGGGCGGCGGGCCTCGTCTACGAGTCGGTCTGGAGCCGCTACCTGGCCCTCCTGGTGGGCCATTCGGCGTACGCCCAGATCCTGGTGATCGCGATCTTCCTGGGGGGGATGGGGACCGGGGCCCTGGCTGTGAGCCAGCGGACGGAGGGCATCCGCCGGCCCCTCCTCCTCTACGTGGTGGCCGAGTTGGGCCTGGCTCTGGCCGCCCTGGGCTTCCACCCGGCCTACCGCTCTCTGGCGGAGATCGTGGAGCGGAGCGTCCTTCCCCTGATGCCGGGCGCGGTCTCGGCGGGGCTCGTCCAGTGGTTTCTGGCGATCGTGCTCATCGCGCCTCAGACCGTTCTCCTGGGGGCGACCTTTCCCCTCCTGGCCGCCGGGGTGGTCCGTCGCTTTCCGGTCCGGCCGGGCTGGACGGTGGCCATCCTCTACTTCGTGAACAGCCTGGGTGGAGCGGTGGGCGTGCTCGTGGCCGGATTCGCGCTTCTTCCTGCGGTGGGGCTTCCGGGGGCGCTCCTGGCGGCCGCCGGTCTCAACGTGGCCGCCGCCGGGCTCGTGGCCGTGGCCCGGGGGGACGAACCGTCGGCCCGATCCGGGGAGGAGGAGACCTGGGCGCCGGACGACGATGCCGGGTGGGTCGGGGGCTCCTGGCGACCGGACGATCCCCCGGCCCGGGACGGCGCTCCCGACCGGGACGGCGCCCGGGACCACCGGGTCCGGGCCCTCCTCCTCGCCGTCGCCTTCCTCACCGCGGTGGCGTCGTTCAGCTACGAGATCGGATGGATCCGGATGCTGTCGCTGGTCATGGGGAGCGCGACCCACTCCTTCGAGCTCATGCTCTCGGCCTTCGTCTTCGGGCTCGCGGTCGGGGGGTTCGCCGTGCGCCGCCACTCGGACCTCCAGGTGGAGCCCCTCCGGCTCCTGGCGTGGATCCAGTGGCTGATGGGAGCCGCGGCCCTGGCCACCCTGCCTCTCTACGCGGCGAGCTTTCCGGTCATGGGCTGGATGGTCCGGACCCTCCCCGGCATGGACGGGGGGTACGCGGTCTTCAACCTCCTCCGCTACGGGATCGGGCTGGCCGTCATGCTCCCGTCGACGATCCTGGCGGGGATGACGCTCCCGCTGATCACCGGGGCGCTGGTCCACGCGGGGGCGGGGGAGCGCTCCTTCGGGTGGGTGTACGGGGCGAACACCCTCGGTTCGGTGGTCGGCGTCGCGCTGGCGGGCCTGATCCTTCTGCCGGCCCTGGGGCTCGAGGGCGTGCTCGTCGCCGGAGCGGCGCTGGACATGGCGCTGGGAGCGGTGCTCTTCGGCGCGAGTCCGTTCCTGGGGACGGAGGCCGACGGAACCCGGACGTCGCGAGCCCTGCTGCCGGCCGGCGCGGCCCTGGTCGTCGGGGTGGCGGTGGCCGGAGGGGCCGCCGTCGGCGTCCGCCTCGACCGCTCCGTGCTGACTTCGGGAGTCTTCCGCTATGGAGACGTGCCGGTGGAGGGGACCCGCAGGGTCGCCTTCTACGAGGACGGACGGACCGCCACGGTCGGCGTCCACGTGCTGGAGAACCCGGAGCTGGCCGTGCTCACGACCAACGGAAAGCCCGACGCCTCGCTTCTCGTGGAGCGGATCGAGGCCCGGGCGAGAGACGAGCCGGTGGAGCCCCGGGTCGTCACGGAGGCCGACGCGGCGACCCAACTCTTCTCTCCGCTCGTGGCCCTGGCCCACGCCCCGGACGCGGAGCGGGTGGCGAACGTCGGTCACGGTTCGGGGATCTCCGGGCACGCCCTCCTCGGGAGCCCGGAGCTGGGGGAGCTGGTGACCATCGAGATCGAGCCGGCGGTGATCCGGGCCGCGAACGCATTCCGGCCGGCGAACCAGCGGGCCTACGAAGACCCGCGCTCCACCTTCGCGATCGAAGACGCCCGGACCCACTTCGCCCGCTCCGACGTGCGCTACGACCTGATCCTCTCCGAGCCCTCGAACCCGTGGGTGAGCGGGACGTCGAGCCTCTTCACCGTGGAGTTCTACCGTCGGGTCCGGGACGCCCTGACCGAGGACGGGGTCATGGCCCAGTGGTTCCAGCTCTACGAGATGAGCGACCGGCTCGTGCTCACCGTGTTGGCCGCCCTCCACCGGGTCTTTCCCGACTACCGGGCCTACCTGGTGGGTCCCCGGGACCTCCTGGTGGTCGCGGCGGCGGAGTCTCCTCTGCGCTCTCCCGACTGGTCGATCCTCGAATATCCGGGGGTGGCCGACGACCTGGCCTATCTCCCGGAGCTCACCGGTCCGGATCTCGAGGCGACCCGGCTCTTCGACCGTCGGACCCTGGCGCCGCTCCTCGACGCCTGGGAGCCCGTGAACTCGGACTTTCGTCCCGTGCTCGACTACGAGGCCGAGCGAGCGCGCATCCTGCGACGGACGCCCACGGGTATCTACCGCTTCGCCACCGCGGAGGTGGACCTGGCTGCCGTGCTGGGCGGGGATCTCCGGCCGCCGGCGCCCTACGCGCCGCTGTCGGCCCGGAACGTGGTGCCCATGGAGCGCCGGACGACCGGGAGCGGGCTCCGGATCGTCCTCGAGGGACGGGGCTCGCCGCCGGGACCCTTGCCCTGGGGATTCACCGGCGACGCGCGCGACCTCCAGCGATTCCTCCGGGGCATGGAGTCGGGGGAGCCGCCCGGGAGCTGGTCCGCGTGGGCCCGGGACTTCCAGCGCTCGGTCGAGGGGGTCCAGGGCGTGACCAGCGGATGGGTCGCGCCCGGCCTCTTCGAGCCGGTCGAGGCGTATCTCGAGCGGCTGGATTCGGTGCCGGCGGCGGTCCGGGAGCTCCTCGCCTTTCGTCGGGGCCTGGCGGAGGTGGACGTGCCTCGGGCGGTCCGGGGGGGCGAGGCGGTCCTGGACGGGACCTTGCCGGCGCTGGACTCGACGGGGACACCCCTCTTCCACGACGCTGCGGTGGCAGCATTCCTTCGGGCCGGGCGTCCCGCGGACGCCCGGGCGGTCATGGAGCGGCTGAGCGATCGGGCCGGCTACGACGATGACGACGCCCGTCTCCTCCTCCTGGAGGCGTGGATCCGCCGGGCCGAGGTCCGGGGACGGGAGGAGCCGTGAGCGGGGTCGGTCGTCCCGTCCCCCGGGACGACGTTATCATGACGGGACGACATTATCATGAGGTGTGGGGCTCGCTTCCGCCGCTCGAGCCTCGATTTCGGCCGTCACTCCCGAGACGGGGATCGGACATGGCACTCCAGCGCCGGACTCTCCTCCTCGCGCCGCAGCTCATCGCCGCTCTCCTGGTCGCGTGCGTTTTCGTGCCCGCCGGGGCCCAGGAGATGGGCTTCGAGGAGTACGAGCCCCGGTCCACGCTGGTGGTCCCCGAGCACCCCACGCCCCGGGCCGGCTACCCCTTCGTGGACGTGCACAGCCACCATCGGGGCGTCCCGGATCGGGCGTACGTCGAGTCCCTGATCCGGGCCATGGACGGGATGAACATGGCCGTCCTGGTGAACCTGAGCGGCGGCTCGGGACCCGGCCTGGCCCGGATGGTCGAGGCCCTCGAAGGTAGGCGTCCCGGCCGCTTCGCCGTCTTCGCCAACCTGGACTTCTCGGGGATCGGCGAGCCCGGCTGGGGCGAGCGGGCGGCGCGGCAGCTCGCCGAGGACGTGGCGAGCGGCGCCCGGGGGCTCAAGATCTTCAAGAGCCTGGGGCTGACGGTGACCGACGCCCGGGGGCGTCGTGTGCCGGTGGACGACCCCCGGATCGATCCGGTGTGGGAGATGGCCGGGGAGCTCGGCGTCCCGGTGCTGATCCACTCCGCCGACCCGGCGCCCTTCTGGGAGCCCCACGACCGCTTCAACGAGCGCTGGCTCGAGCTGAAGCAGCGGCCAGGGCGGAAGCGCGGACCGGACGACCCGGCGCCGTGGGAGCAGATCATCTCCGAGCAGCACCACGTCTTCCGGAAGCACCCGGGCACCACCTTCATCAACGCCCACCTGGGGTGGATGGGGAACGACCTCGGCCGTCTCGGCGCCCTCCTGGACGAGCTTCCCAACGTTTACGTGGAGATCGGCGCGGTCCTGGCCGAGCTGGGGCGTCAGCCCCGCTTCGCCCGGCGATTCTTCGTCGAGCACCAGGACCGGATCCTCTTCGGCAAGGACGCCTGGGCTCCCGACGAGTACCCGGTCTACTTCCGCACCCTCGAGACGGCGGACGAGTACTTCGACTACTACCGGAAGCGACACGCCCACTGGAAGCTCTACGGCCTGGACCTTCCGGACGAGGTGCTCCGGAAGGTCTACTACGAGAACGCCCTCCGCATCATCCCCGGCCTGGACGCTTCGCTCTTTCCCGGAGGCCGGCGGTGACGGCGCCCCCCGACGGCCCGACGATCCGGCCCATGCGGCGCGAGGACTGGCCCGAGGTGGCGCGGATCTACCGGGAGGGCATCGCCACCGGTGACGCCACCTTCGAGACCGAAGTGCCCGACTGGGACCGGTGGGACGAATCCCACCTGGAGGAGTGCCGCTTTGTCGCCGAGCTCGACGGCGAGACGGTGGGGTGGGCGGCCCTCAGCCCCGCCTCGGGCCGCTGCGTCTACGCCGGGGTGGCCGAGGTGAGCGTCTACGTCGGCGAGGACGCACGGGGACGGGGCCTGGGGACGCGCCTCCTGGAGGCCCTGGTCTCGGCGTCGGAGGAGGCCGGAATCTGGACCCTGCAGGCCGGCATCTTCCCGGAGAACGAGGCGTCGATCGCCGTCCACGAGCGCTGTGGCTTCCGTGTGGTGGGCGTCCGGGAGCGCCTGGGAGAGATGGACGGACGCTGGCGGGACGTGGTGCTCATGGAGCGGCGGAGCCCGGAGGTCGAGGGCTGACGTGAGAGCCCGACTCGGGACCGTGACGCTCCTCCTCGGGATCGCCCTGGCGTGCTTCCCGTCGGGGACCCGTGCCCAGGCGGAGCCGGCCGACACCTCCGACGTCCGGGTCGAGGAGGCTCGGCGGCTGCGGACGGCGGGACGCCTGGCCGATGCGGTCCGGCAGCTACGGGCCTACCTCAGGGACCACCCCGACGACGGCGCGGCGCTCCGCCTGCTGGCCACCACCCTCGAGGCCGCGGGGCAGGTCGGGGCGGCGCGGGAGGCCTTCGAGGCGGCGCTGCGACACTACCCGGACGACCCCCTGCTCCGCCTCGACTACGGTGAGCTCCTGGTCGAGATCGACGAGGTGGACGAGGCCCGGAAGCTCCTGGTGCCCATGGTTCAGGATCCGGCGATTCCTCCGGAGCAGCGTGCCGACGCCCACGTGCTCCTGGGGAGGCTGGCCCTGATGTCGGGAGCCAGGGACGCGGCCGAAGCGGCGTTTCACCGGGCCCTCTCGGTGCGACCGGGACACGGGGAGGCGCTCCGTCGCCTCCGGGCCCTCCAGCAGGAGCAGGCGCCGTGGACCACGGCCCGGATCGAGAACGGGGGGGACGACCAGCCGGTCCGGGCCTTCGACACGTCGGTCTCGGGCGGCTATCCGCTCCTGCCCTGGCTCGAGCTCGACGGAGAAGTGGGCGTGAGAGCCTACGACGGGGAGTCCGACGACGAGACCGTCCCGGAGGCCCTGGCCGGCGCCACTGCCCTCTGGGACCTGGTGAACGTGGAGGCCCGGGCCTGGATCGGCGGCTTCCGGCGCTCGAGCCAGGACGCGATCGATTGGAAGGGAGGCGGAAGCCTGGCGTTCCTCGGCCCGGGGGGGCTCCGCATGCGGATGGAAGGCGGGCGCGGGCCCTACCTCTTCACCGAGGCCAGCCTCGACACCGCCCTCGTCCCGGTCCGTTTCGCCGGGCGGGTGGGCCGACCCGACGCCCGAGGCTGGGCCGGCAACATGGCGTACGAGCAGCTTCGCTTCGACGACGACAATCGTGTCGAGGAGCTCCGGGCGTGGATTCTGGGGCCCATCTTCCGGAGTCCCGGGCTGATCGCCCGCCTGGGGTACGAGTTCCGGGGGGCGGACGCCCGTGAGATCACCTTCTCCCCGGAGCCGGACGGCGAGATCCCGTCACAGGGAGCGGTGCCGGGGAGGTACGCGCCCATCTACACCCCCGAGCAGCTCCAGGCCCACTTTCTCCGCGCGGACCTCCGCATCGAGCGGCCCGAATCCTTCGACGGCATCCTCGAGGCCGGCTGGGGCTTCTACGCCGAGGAGGAGGCGCCCCAGCTCTTCGCGTCGGTCCCCGAGGTGCCCGGGGCGGGAGTGGCCCTCCAGTTCCAGCGACGGAGCTTCGAGCCCTGGCACGTGGTGGGACGGGTCACGGCGCCCCTGGCCCCGGAGTTCGAGCTCCGGGCCTCCGTCGGACACCGTCGCACGGCCTTCACCAGCCGGACGTTCCTCGTCATCACGGGGACCTTCTTCCACATGCCGACCGAGCTCCGCTGAGGCGGGGCCGTCAGGGACTCAGGTCGGCCCGGTACGTGAGGAGGAACTCGATCATCTTCGAGACCTCCACCATGTCGCTTCCGCTGAAGCCCACCGTGTGGGCGTCGACCCGGTCCACGACGGGGAGGTAGCTCGCCACCTGGGAGGGGCGGTAGTTCTTGAAGCTCACCTCCAGCCGGATCGGAGCCTCCACCCGGTACGGCTCGAAGTCGTCGATCCGCTCCACCGCCTCCACCGTCCGCTCCCGGAGCAGCTCGTAGGCCGCGTCCGGCGTCATGGTGGTGGCGGAGTGGAAGGAGTGGCTCCACTTGACCACCGCGCCGACCATCCCGTTGGCGACCACGCCGCGAACCTCCTCGACCGCGGCGTCGTCCCCCGTCACCAGGATGACCGGGACGCCGAAGTGGCCGGCGATGGCGGCGCTGATGCTCCCCTCGGTCATGGCGGTCCCGTTCAGCCGGATCGCGGTGAGGTTCGCGCTGGACATGGTGTGGGCCCGGACGCCTTCGGGGTTGTTCGTCCCGGCGTGGTAGCCGTGGAGGATCGCCCCGTCGAAGCTCTCGTCGATCCCGTGCATCATCATGAGCGGCCGGGGCCAGGAGCGGACCACCAACACGTCTTCGGGGAGCCGGTCGATGAGCAGGTTCTGGCCGTTCCCATGGGAGTCGCCGACCACGATCTCGGTGGCGCCGGCCTCCAGCGCCCCTTCGATGATCGCGTTCAGCTCGGCGGTCATGAACTCCCGGAAGCGGGCGTACTCGAAGCCGCCGGGGCCGAGCTGGGCGCCGGTCACGGCTCCCACGACGCCCTCCATGTCCGAGGAGATGTAGATCCTGAGGCCGTCGTCGGCCGGCTGGGCGGCGCCGGGCCGGACCAGGGCCGCCAGCATCAGCAACGGGACGAGGAGGGTCGAGCGGCTGGTTCGCACGCTGTCAGGCATGGGGGTCTCCCGGTGGTCGGTGGAAGTCCGTGGGCCGGCGAGCGGCGTCAGCGGACGAGGAGGATGCGGCGGTTGGCGGGGTAGAGCCACTCGACCCCCCGCTCGGTGAGGACGGCGTCGTCCTCCAGGGGGATCCGGACCTTGGCGCCGCCCCACTCGGGCGCCGGCGTCCAGGCGAAGAGCTCCACGGAGATCAGGTTCGAGGGGCGCAGCTCGTAGGTGAGCCGCTCCGGGTTGAAGAAGGCGATCGAGGGGCCGATTCCGTGGCCCAGGTTCCCCACCGAGTGGCTTCCGATGATCACGTCGGTGTGGGGCCCCTCGGTGGGCTGGTCGAAGGCCTCCATGTAGGAGAAGCCCTCGGCCTCGTCGATGCGGCGCTCGATGATCCGGAGCGTCTCCTCGGCGGTCCGGCCCGGGCGGATCGTCGAGGTCAGGATCTCCCGGACCTCGAGGCCCTTCCGGAAGGCCGTGCGGATCCCCTCGGGGGCGGCGTCCTCTCCGTCCCGGAGGACGTAGGCCACCCGCTTCATGTCCGTGTGGAAGTTCAGGAACCCGACGCCCCAGTCGATCATCAGGAGGTCGCCCGGCCGGATGACCCGGTCGTCGGAGGTGGCCTCCACGCCCCCCGGCCCCGTCGCGTAGACCGACGGCAGGCCGAAGGAGCTCCCGAGGTTCCGCCGGTGCAGCTCCTCCATCATCCACCACGCCACGTCGGCCAGGGTGGTCTCGCCCGGGGTGATCACCTCGTTGGAGAGGGCCCGCTCCGCGATCCGGCGGCTCATCTCGCCGGCCTCGGCGAAGGCCGCGATCTCGGTGGCGGTCCGACGGCTCCGGAAGTCCGAGACCAGCTTCTCGGCCGAGACGAGCCGGTCCGCCCACGGCTCGCCCAGCGTCCGGCGGATTCGCCGGTACATGGTATGGCTCAGGCCGTCGGCGGCGCCGATGTGCTCCGCCGTGTTCACGCCGATGCGCTGCGGGTCGCGCTCGGCCACGAACTCCCGGAGATCGTACTGGCCGGTCACGACGTCGTAGCCCCCGCCGTTCTCCAGGAGCGGACCGGTGATGCCCAGGGCCGCCCGCTCGATCCGCTCGCCGCCCCGGTCCGTGAAGACGTAGTAGCCGACGTCGCCGACGTAGCCGCCGCCCAGGTCCGGCGTGAGGGGGTCGTCGTAGCCCTCCCTCCGGGCGACGATCCACATGTCGATCTCGTTCTCCCGCATCGCCTCCGGCAGGACGTGGTCGAACTTGTCCCGGCGGATCTGGGCCATCCGCTCCCAACGGCTGCGGGCCTCCTGGGCCTCGCCGTCCCGGGGGACGAGGGGAAGGAAGAGGAGGGCGAGGAGGACGAGGAAAGCCGGGCGCACGGGACCCTCCGGGGGCCGGGGGGATCGGTTCGTCGAACGGTTGGCTATAATGGGGGCTCCCGGGGCGCCGTGCACGGGGTTCACCCTGGGAGCGTGTCCGAGCGATGGGGCGAACCGACACTGGAATCCCGCGGCACGGAGCCAGCGACCATGGACGACCGAGGTAGCGAGACCGGGGCGGAGTGGGCGCTGGTGACGGGCCCCTCCCGGGGCATCGGGCTCGAGGTGGCCCGGCAGCTGGCCGCAGGGGGCACGAGCCTGGTGCTGGTAGCCCGGAGCGGGGACCGCCTCCGGGAGCTGGCCCGTGAGCTCGAGGAGGCCCACGGAATCCGCGCCCGGGTCGGGGTCGCCGACCTCACGGATGCGACCGCGCCGGATCGGCTCCACCGGTCCCTGGAGGCCGAGGGAATCCGTCCGCGGGTCCTGGTCAACAACGCCGGATTCGGAGACTTCGGACTCTTCCACGAGGCGCCGACCGAGCGGCTGATCGACGTGGTCCGGTTGAACGCCGTCGCCGTGACCCACCTGACCCGCCTCTTCCTGCCTGGCATGGTCGAAGCCGGACGGGGCCGGGTTCTGAACGTGGCCTCCACGGCCGCCTTCCAGCCGGGCCCGCTGATGGCCGTGTACTACGCGACCAAGGCCTACGTCCTCTCCCTCTCCGAAGCCCTGGCCGAGGAGGTGCGGGGGACCGGTGTCACGGTCACCTGTCTCTGTCCCGGACCGACCCGGACGGGCTTCCAGAGCGAGGCCGACATGGAGGACTCGGGCCTCCTTCGCCTGGGGCTGATGGACGCGGGAGACGTGGCCCGCCTGGGACTCCGGGCCATGAGGCGGGGACGACGGATCGTCGTACCCGGCGTCATGAACCGCCTCGGCACGATCGTGGTGCGGCTCCTGCCCCGGAGCGTCGTGACCTGGGCGGTGAAGCACATTCAGAAGCCGGTCTCGTGAGCGCGGCGCGAGCCGGCCGGTGACGGGAACCGACCCGGCTCAGCTTCTGGAGGCCGGTTTCCGGGGCTCCAACCGCCAGACCGCCGTCGTCTCCGCCACCACGTCGCCGGTTGCGTCCCGGATCGCAGCCCGGACCTCCAGGTCCCGGGTCTCGGAGATCGGGGGTGGATCCACCCGGCTCTCGGCCACCAGGGTGCCCCGGGCCTTCTTCCGGTACTCCGTCGTGAGCCGGATCACGATGCCCCGGACGTCGTCCGGCAGGGCCAGCGTCATGGCAAGCCCCGACGTGGCCTCACCCAGGTTGGCCAGCGCCACGGCGTGGATCGATCCCAGGTGATTCCGGACCCGCCGCCGGTCACGAAGGCGGAGGCGGGCGTGTCCGGCCTCGAGGGCCTCCACCCGGGCGCCGATCGATCCGGTGTAGGGGACGATCCACCCGAAGGCCTTGCTGAAGAGCCACTTGCCCCCCGGTACGGGGGCGAGCAGGGACCAGAGACGTCTCAGGCTCCGGGCGGGAGAGGAGCGGCGGGATCGGGCCACGGGCCTCCGGAAGCTGCGATGTCGCGGGCGGAGGAAGCTGGGGCGGGAGGGCTCGAACCTCCAACCTCCTGGTTAACAGCCAGGCGCTCTGCCAGTTGAGCTACACCCCATCGGTCTTCGTCATACGCGTCCCGACGGCGTCGGGTCCGGCAGCGAAGGCGGGGCAAGTCTAGCGAAATCACCTGTTGCATTCCAGCCCCCGTGACGGCAGCGTTTGATCCCGGCCGGACCCCGTCCGGTCGGACCGCCTCCCGACCCGGACCGAATCGATTCCCCATGGCCCAACGACTCCTTCCCCTGCTCGGTCCGAACATGGCGCTCTCCGTGCCACCGCCCTGGCCATCGTCCTCCGGGCGGTGCTCCTCGCCGGCATGGTCCTGGTGA
>CAZMPV010000015.1:5989-18172 GCA_964567985.1 uncultured Gemmatimonadaceae bacterium | reverse complement strand
GCGCTGACGCGCCCGGCGCCGCTCTCCCAGAGGTGGCCCATCCACTCGGCGGCGGCGCGCTGCTTCTCGGGCTCGGTCGTGTCCCGCAGGTACACCAGGACGTTGGTGTCCACGAAGACGGGCGCGCTCACCGGGAAATGCTCCCCCTGCGGTGGATCTCCTCCCGGGTGGGCAGGGGCTCGCCCTCCTCCCGGAGGCGGCGGGGTTTCCGCCCCATGAAGATGGCCCGGGACGCCTCGTAGCCCTCGGTCCGGCTCCGGCGCTCTGCCAGCACCTGGCCCAGGAACTTCGAGACGCTCATGTCCCGCTTCGCCGCCTCGACCCGCACCCAGCGGGCCGTCTCCTCGTCCAGGGTGACCGTGACGTTGCGTTTCATGCCACGAATTTCGTGTAGCACGATGTTCGTGTCAACGCGTGGGCGTGGAGATCGCCGGCGCGACCGCGGGAAGCGCCCCTTGCCCGGACGGCTCTGTTACGTGATTATACGTAACGTAACAATGCGTAACCACCATCTTCGCCTCCCATGCCCAACCCCTTCCGCGTCGGCCAGAAGGTCACCGGCGAGTTCTTCACCGACCGGGCCGAGGAGGTCGGCCGGGTAATCCGGGCCTTCCGGGACCCGAGCCGCCTGCTGGTCTACGGGCCCCGGCGGATGGGCAAGAGCTCGGTGATCGCCATGGCGGCCGAGCGCATCCGGGCCGACGGCGGCCTGGTGGTGGAGGCCGACCTCTCCACGGCCAGCGTCCTCTCGGACGTGACCGGCCGGCTCCTGACCTCCCTGCACCGGGCCGGCGACGAATCCGAGCGCGGCCTCCTGGACCTCTTCCGGAGCCTGCGGCTCCGCTTCGAGGTCGATCCGGGCACGGGGGCGCCGTCGGTGAGCCTCGAGGCCCGGGAGCGGGGCACGGCGCCGGAGCGTCAGGCCGAGACGCTGGAGGGGGTGTTGGACCGCCTCGAGGAGCTGGCCGCCGGGGCCGACCACCCGGTGGCCGTGGTCCTGGACGAGTTCCAGGACATCGTCCGGATCGGCCCCGAGCGGGCGGCGTGGTGGCTCCGGAGCGTGATGCAGCGCCACGAGCACCTGAGCTGGGTCTGCGCGGGCTCCCGCCAGTCGATCATCGCCCAGATGCTCTCGAAGGACGGCGCCTTCTACGGCGGCTTCGAGCGGCTGCACCTGGGCCCGGTCGACCCGGAGCACCTGGCCCGCTGGATCGACTCCCGCCTCGAAGGGGCCGGGGTCGAGCCCGGAGCATGCGGCGACGACGGCGTCGGGGCGGAGGTCGTCGAGGCGGTGGGCCCCCGGCTCCAGGACGTCATGATGCTGGCCCGGCAGACCTACTACTTGGGCGCCTCCCGGGGACGGCTCGAGGAGGACGACGTCGAGCGGGCCCTGGACGAGCTCGTCCAGGGTGACGACGCGGTCTTCCAGGCGCTGTGGGACGGCTTCACTCCGCTCCAGCAGAACCTGCTCCGGGCGGTGGCCGCCGGCGAGACCTCCCTCTACGCCTCTGCGGTCCGGGAGCGCCGGGCCCTGGGGCCGGCGTCGTCCGTGACCACGGCGATCCAGTCCCTGGAGAAGCAGGAGGTGCTGATCGACGACGACGAGGTGCGCTTCGACAGCCCCTTCTTCCGGCGCTGGGTGCGGACGCGGACGGGGGTGTAGAGGGGGAGCGGGCTGCCGCGCGGCAAACACCTATCGGAACGAGCACCTGGTCCTCGACATCCCCCTTCCCGCCGACCCGTAGAGCCCCGCCCGTTTCGGTCTCCTGAAATCCTCCGGACCCCGCCGCGTACGAGCCAGTGGTGACCGGGCATCCGCCCCCCCCCGCCGAGATCGCCCTTTCGTCCACCGCGGCATGAGGACCGCATGACATCTCGAACTTCGGCCCTCGTGGCGTCCGCCGCGCTGATCCTCGTCGTCGCCGGCTGCGGGAACGAGGCCACCGGCCCGGACGACACCTCCGACGACGCCGCCCCTCCGGCGGACCTCACCATCAGCTACATCCAGCGCCTGCCCGAGATGGAGTACGTGTGGAACAGCCCGGATCCCACCCGGGAGGGTTGGCCGACGCCGGGCCAGGAGGTGACCTGGCGGGGGCACGTGAAGAACTGGGCCGACGAGCCCCGAAACGGCGTGGGGTACCGGTGGCTCCTGGACGGCCGGGAGGTGGCGGCCGGCACGGTCGACCTCCCCGCCGGCGACGAGGTCACGGTGGACTTCGCCTGGAGCTGGACCTTCGAGCGGCATCGCCTGGCGCTGGAGATCGACCCCGACGACCGGATCGAGGAAGAGGACCGCAACAACCGCCGCGAGCTCGTCACCGACGCCCTCTCGGTGGGCTTCTGGGTGGAGCGGGGACTCTACGATCACTTCGCCGAGCATCAGCGAAAGCTCGGCGTGGGCTCGACGTCGTTCGAGGACTGGGCCCACCGCCAGATCGAGCGCTACAACGACCTCTTCCGGGACGCGATCTACCCGGAGACGCCCGACGGCGTCCTCGACCGCCTGCGCCTGGACCGGATCACCGTGGTCCCCGACGACGCCCTGCCCCTCCACCCGGTCGAAGAGGGAGAGTTCGGCGGCTTCGAGCCGAGCCAGGCGGTGCCCGACCGGACCGACCGGACGGTCGATCTCCAGTGGGGCTTTCCGGCCTCGGCGGTGGACGTCTACCGGGACCACACCACCGTCTCGGACGACAATCAGTTCTACTACTCCGGCTTCGTGCAGCACGAGCTCGGCCACGCCCGTTACCTCGTCGACGTCTACGGCTTCGGCGTGCGCCACGGTGTGGACGGACACCGGGTCGCCCTCACCGAGAACGGCGAGCCGGTGCCCGGCTCGCGCTTCATGCCCGGGGTGCCCGTCCAGACCCCGAACGGGACGGGCCTCACGCTCCACCAGGCGCAGCAGGGACTCATGAACTCCGACTGGACCTTTCTGGACCGCCACAGCGCCGGCGCCCTGAACCGGATCGCGGGCCACCGGGCCGTGGCGGGCAACATGAACGAGCCGGAGAACCTGGGGGTCTACCTGAACGACCTCCCCGCTCGGAACCGCCTGACCGTGACCGACTCCGCCGGCGAGCCCCTGCCCGGCGCGTCGGTCCGGATCTACCGGAGCGCCCCGGATCCCCGGGTCGAGGACGTGGAGACCGCCTACAAGGTGCGCATCGACGACACCCCGGACCTGGAGCTCGTGGCCGACGACCGGGGGCGGGTCCCGCTGGGCCGGAATCCCTTCTCCGGCGAGGCGCCGATCCGCCACCGGGACTTCACCAACGCGGTGGTGGCGGTCCGCGTCGAGCACGAGGGCCGTGTGGGCTACGGCTTCCTCGACGTCACGGGCTTCAACCAGGCGTACTGGCGCGGCGAGACGGAGCTGGCCGACCACGTCCTCGCCGTCCGCCTCGAGGAGCTGTAGGCCCGTGACCGCCCGAGGCGGATTCCGGACTCTCGGCCTCGTGCTGGCCCTGGCCGCTGCCGCCGGCTGCGGCGACGACGGCACCTCGCCCGACGGCACCGACCCGGGCCCCGACGATCCGCCGCCGCCCGATACCGCGAGCTGGAGCGCCCTGGAGGCGTCACCCGCAGCGTCCGACGGCCGCCACGACGACGTCTTCTTCCTGGACGAAGCGCTGGGGTGGGTGGTCAACGGCCGCGGAGAGATCCACCGCACCGAGGACGGAGGCGAGACGTGGTCGCTCGTCCACCGGGACGACGAGGTCCTCTTCCGCGCGGTGGGCTTCGCGTCGGCCGAGCTGGGCTGGGCGGGCAACCTGAACCTGACCAGCTCGCCCAGGCCCGGCGTGGCGCTCTTCCAGACCACCGACGGCGGTGACACCTGGCGCAACGTCACCGAACGGATCGATGGACCCGAGCCGGTCGGCCTCTGCGGAATCTGGGTCGTCGACGAGGAGCGGGTGTACGCCGTGGGGCGCTGGAACGGTCCCGCCGTCTTCCTCCGCACCGAGGACGGCGGCGAGAGCTGGACCTCCAGCTCGCTCGCCCCCCGGATGACGGGGGCCGTGGACGTCCACTTCTTCGACCGGGATCGGGGGCTGGTGGTGGGAGGCCGGGGCGTGGGTCCCTCGAAGGAGGAGCAGGATGCCTCCCGGACGGTGATCCTGGCCACCGAGGACGGAGGCCGGAGCTGGGAGGAGCGCTACGTCAGCGATCTGGAGGGAACCTGGGCCTGGAAGATCTCCTTTCCCGAGCCGGACGTGGGATACGTCGCGGTCCAGGGGCCGGCCCCGGAGGGCCGGGTCCTCAAGACCGAGGACGGCGGAAGGAGCTGGCGCGCCTTGACCGTGGCCGACAGCGTCGGCTTCTCGGGGATCGGCTTCGCCACGACGGAGCGGGGCTGGGTCACCGGAGGCAAGGACTACCGGACCACCGATGGCGGTGAGACCTGGGAGGAGGTCGTCGTGGGCGAGCGCATCAACCGCTTCCGCTTCCTCCGCCCGGACCTCGGATTCGCGGCGGGACGCCGGGTCTACGTGTACCGGCCGTAGGATCGGCCGCTCCTCAGAACGACTCCCGGATCCACTCCCGGACGAGATCCGCCGGATCGATGAGGGAGCGAGCCTGGGCGGGCGTGAGGACGTCGGCGCGCTCGTAGGCCGTGACCTCCCGGACGAGGGCCCCCAGGGGCCGGGCCGCCTTCCGGGGATTGCCCTCCTCCGCCCCGTCCAGCGACACCCGGACCTTCGACCCGAGGGACGTCGCCTGGCCCGGGTTCAGGACGTCCCGGACGGCCAGACCGGCGATCCGGGCGAGCTCCTCCTGCAGGAGGGACCGGGGCGTCTCGACCCGGAGCACGTAGGCGGCGTCCTCGGCGCCGTCCCCGATGAGGAGGTCGCCCCGCTCGTCGAAGCCGAGGTTCCCGGTGGAGGCGAGCTGGAGCGTGAAGGTCTGGGGGACGGGAACCCCGGTGCCGAAGCCGGTGACCGAGAGCAGCACCCGCCCGAAAGGGTTGACCAGGTACACGCTCCCCGACCCGGCCGCCCCGACCCAGAAGTCGGCCCGTCCGTCGCCGTCGTAGTCCTCGCCCGACGCCAGCGTGGAGGAGAAGAGGTCCGCGGCGGGATCGCCCGGACTCGAGATTCGCCGGAGACGCCCGCCGCCGGCCCCGTCGAAGAGCTCCAGGGCGCCGAGGACGGGAATCCCCAGGGCATAGTCGGCCACCCGGCTGCCCGTCGGGTCCCCGGTGGGGGCGAGGGCGCCGCCGTAGCCGGTTCCGGTCTCCCCGCTGGGGTCCTCGTGAAGCCGGACGACGGAGCCGGTCGCCCCCGAGAGCGCCGAGACCCGGGCCCCCTGCTTCTGTTCGCGAAAGTCCGGGTCCTCGTCCGGGAAGAAGGAGGCGTTCGACGGGTCGCCGACCAGCACGTCCCGGACGCCGTCTCCGTTCAGGTCTGAGACGGCGGCCAGCGCCATGCCGAAGGAGGCGAAGTCGACCCCGCACGCCGGCGTCGGATCGGGCGAGCACGACGGGGGGTCCCGTTCGGCCCAGATCGGATCGCCGTCGGCCCCGGAGAAGGCGAAGACCTGGCCGACGCCCGGAGCCCCGAGCGGGGTGAACGGAGCGCTCACCGCCACGTCCGGCACCCCGTCGCCGTCCACGTCCCCGGGGGCGGCCACGCGCATCCCGAAGGTGAACGCCGGCCGATCGGGCCGGAGGTGGCGCAGGAAGGCACCGTCCCCGCCGGAGAAGAGAAACGCTCGCCCGTTGGTGGGATTCGGCGGCTCGTCGTCGGGGCAGTCCAGGTTGGGGTGGGGAATGCACCCTTCGTCGGGTTCCGGCAGACGCCCGGGATCGGCCATGGCGCCCACGGCGAGGTCGTCCCGGCCGTCGCCGTTCACGTCGCCCACCGCCGCGAGGGCGTTGCCGAAGAAGAAGCCGCTCTCGCCGTCGGGGTCGCCGAAGGTGTGGAGCCGCTCCCGGGTCTCTCCCGAGAAGACGTGGACCCGGTCTGCCCGGGGCGCGGCGACGGCCAGGTCGGCCACGCCGTCATCGTCCACGTCGTCCAGGGCGGCCACCGCGCCTCCGAAGGCCTCGCCCGCCCCCCCGGGATTCGGAAGGGGCTCCAGGACCGGGATCAGCTCTTCGGTGAAGTCGTCACCGAGGGGGATCGGGGGAAGGATCGGGCGGGGCTGCGGGAGCTTCGACGCGGCGCTAGCCCCGGCGTCGGGGCCCGTGGCCGGCGGCGCGTCGCCGCAAGCCCCGACCAGGGCGAGAAGGAGCGGGAGGCAGGCGCCGGCACTCGCGGTCCGGCGCCATCCGCCCGAAGCCGTCATGTCTGCCGGACCGTCCGCTCAGAACGGAGGATGGAGCACCTGGACGCTGAAGCCCTCCCGGTCGGCCAGGGAAGGATGGGCCAGACGCTGCACGTTCAGGCGACGCTTCAGCGAGGCGATGAGCCGGTCCTTCACGTTGCCCCCGGGCACCCTCCCCCGGGGGTTGCTCCGGCCCTTGCTCTTGCGGGCCATGTCGCCCCGGACGCTTCCGGTCAGGAGGTCGCCGAGCTGGAGGAGGTCGGACTCGTGGGCGGGGACGAACTCGACGTCCACGCCGTCGATCTCCTCGAGCCGCATCTCCAGCGCCTCGTCGGGTACCGGATCGAAGAAGCGACGCTCCATGTGGAGGACGACGCCGCCCCCGTTCCCGCCGAGCGACCGGGCGAGCTCCTCGTAGAGGCTCGTCGCGTCCACGCCACCGGCCGAGCGGCTCGCGTTGGTGGCGACGGCGGCGAAGTGGAGATCCTTGGCCGCGAAGAAGTGGTCCAGAGCGGCCTCGGCGTAGGCCTCCTTGAAGCGGTCCGTGCTGGCGTAGCGGAGCTCGGTGAAGTGTCCGAGCGCCTCCCGCAGATCCGCCAGGGCGGCGGCGTGGGTCTCCGGATCGGCGGTCAGGACGGTGCCCACGACGAAGGGGTCCCGGCCCGGAAAGAAGCCGCTCTCGTTCGCGAAGACGTGGAGCGTCCCCTCGCCGTGCAGCGCGAGGGACCGGTCGCCTGCCCCGGTCAGCGGAGAGAGGGGGCTGTCCTCGCAGGCAGCGGTCACGCCGGCGCCCAGGAGGGCGGCGGTCCGGAGGAGGAACCCTCTGCGGTCGCACGTCTGGGGCGGAGCGGTCATCGCTGTATCGTCGCGGGAGTCAAAAAGAATTGACTCACCCTCCCCGGCGGTTACCCCCCGGGGAGAGCGAGCCCGCCCCGGCGCCCTCGCGAGCACCGGGACCGCACCCCCGACCCGGATCCGACACACCGTCGCACCAGCCGAGGGCGCGCTCGATTTTCGTCTATCGTCTGCCGCCCCCGCTGGGAGCGGCCGTTCGTTCGTGCGATCAACATTCAACCCGGGCGTCCCGGGGGAGTCACGGCAGCGTCACACGAGCGTCACCGACGCCCTCGCCACCTCCTCGCCACCCCGTCTGTCGCGAGACCGGGCACTGGGGCCCCGCCTTCGTCGTCGTCCTCACCAGGCGATGCGGTACTCGGCCGAGATCCGGCGTCCCTCGGCGGCCACGAAGTCCGGCCCGAAGTTGGCCGCCTGGGCGGTGATCGGCAGGTAGAACTCGTCCAGGAGGTTCTTCACGCTGACATTGAGCCTCCCACGCCAGACGTCGAGGCCGGAGGTGAAGTCCACCACCGTGTAGCTCTCCACCGCGCCCTCGCCGAAGGTGGTGCTTCCCGGAAACTCGTTCCGGGAGCCGGAGCGCAGCACCTGGAGGCGGTTCCGCCAGCCCGGGAGCGTCTCGTTCTCCAGGTAGGCGGTGACCTTCGTCGGCGGCACCCGGAGCGTGTTCAGCGGATCGTCGACCTCGCCGTCGTCGTCGGCGTCCTGCTCGCCCTCGATGAGGGTCAGGGCGCCGCCGACCTTCCAGCGGTCGGTCGGCGTGACGTCGACCTCGGCCTCCAGGCCCCGGATCTCTTCCGGCGTCCGCACGATCCGGAAGTCGGGACCGTAGCTCGAGCCCAGGTCGGAGTCGTTCAGGTAGCCGCTCACGGCCACGTGGAGCCGGCTCCAGCGGCCCCGGAAGCCGAGCTCGAAGCCGTCGGTCTTCTTCGGCGCGGGAGAGAGCGCCTCGACCGAGGGGGCCGAGGTGGTCCGGAGCTCACGGCCGACCTCGCTGACGCTGAAGCCCTCGGAGAAGCTGGCGAAGGCGTCGAGCTCGTCGGTGAGGCCGGCGATGACGCCCAGGTTGAAGACGGTGGCGTCGTAGCGGAGATCGCCGCCCGCGACCGAGGCGCCGCCCACCTCCTCGATCGTCGTGAAGTCGTCCACGTCGAGCCAGATCTGCTCGTGGCGCACGCCGCCCTCCACGGTCAGCCGCTCGCCGACGGGCACCTCGATCTGGGCGAAGGGCCCGACGCTGTGCTGGTCCATGGGAGGCACGAAGAAGCGGCCGTCCGACAGCGGCTGGGCGGTCTCGTCGTGGAGATAGTCGGCGCCCCAGCGGAGGCCGGCGCCCTCGACGATGCCGGCCAGCGGGGTCGTGACGTTCAGCCGCACGCCCTGCTTGCTGGACTCGATCCTGGACTGGGCGTCGAAGAAGCTGCTGTAGGTGAAGCGGGCCAGGTGGTCGTCGTAATAGGTCTGCAGGTCCAGGGAGCTGCCCCCGACGTCGGTGTTCCGGTAGCGGAGGTTCAGGGCCACGCGCTCGTTGCCCACGTCCTCACTCAGGGGATCTCCGGGCTGGGCCAGCGCCTTCTGGCCCGTCGAGGGGTCGCCGGCCACGCGCCGGAGCTCGGGGTCCTGCATCAGCTCGTAGTAGTCACCGCTCACCGAGAGCTGCTGGGTGGGCGACAGCTCGACGGTGGCCCGCCCGAAGAAGCTGGTGGCCGTGGCGTTGCCGAGCCCGCCCTGGCGGTGGGGCGGGATCAGGTCGCCGGCGCCGTCGTAGCGGTCGCCGGTGCTCTCCAGGGTCGCGCCGGCCGAGAAGCGGAAGCCCTCGCCGCCGCCCGAGACGGTCTGGGAGAGCCGCCCGTCGAAGGTCTCACCGAGGTCCGCCGAGGAGGCGCTCGTCCGGAGCGTGGTCTCGGCCCGGAAGTCGCCGGCCGTGGGCTGCCGGGTGATGATGTTCACCAGCCCCGCCGTGCCGCCGAAGCCGTAGACGGCCGTGGCGCCCCGGACGACCTCGATGCGCTCGATGGCGGCCGGGTCGATGGAGCGCAGGCTCCGCTCGCCGTTCCGGAGCGGCGTGGTGATCGGCACCCCGTCGATCAGGACCATCAGCGGCCGGCCCCGGAGCGTCTGGCCGAAGTTGCTCTGGGTGTCCGTGCTCGGCGCCAGCCCCGGCACCACCTGGCCGACAATGGCGCCCAGGTCGGTGGAGACCGACACCTGCTGGCGGAGGTCCCGGGCGTCGAGCACCGAGACCGCCGCGGGCACCCGGCTCGCCGACTCGAGCGTCCGGCTCGCGCTCACCACCTCCATCTCCCGCAGGGCGATGGGGGCCGGCTCCAGGCTCACCTCGACGGTGCGAGTCTCTCCGGCCTCCAGCCCCTCGATCCCCTCGGTCCGGTGGGCGTAGCCCAGGGCCTCGAAGCGGAGACGGTAGTCGCCGGCCGGCAGCCGGCGGACGGTGAAGCGGCCGTCGGCGTCGGCCCGGACCCGGCGGAGCTCGGGGAGTCGGGGTCCGGAGACGACGACCTCGACCTGCAGCGCCCCACCGCCGGTGCCCTCCACCCGGCCGTCGATGGTTGCGGTGCCGGCGGCCTCCTGGCCGTGGAGCCCGGGGGCGGCGAGGAGGAGGGCGAAGGCGGCCGGAGCCGCGGCCAGGGCCACGGCGCGGAGGCCTCCTGCCTTCCCGGCGCGGGCGGAGTGGCCGGACGATCGAATATGCGAATCAGACATGGAGGTCCCGGGGTCTGAGCTGTGAGTGCGACTCCGGTCCCCGCGTCCGTCCGCCCGGGACGCCACGCCGGGACCGGCTTATCGCGAATGATTCTCGTTTAGTGAGATTGAGTCTCACTCTCAATGCGGCCCAATGGTGAAGCCGGTCGGGGGAGGTGTCAACCCAGGGAGAGACCCCGGCGTGGAAGGTGGCGTCGGCCCCGGAACGGCGCCGCCTCGGGGGGGGTGTCCCGAACACCAGAGGGGGCGGGCCTCGACGGCCCGCCCCCTCTTCTGTGCTCCGGCTGGTCCTACGCTCGCCTCACTGGAGCGTGAAGGTATCCGGGTTGTCGGCGTCCAGGGTCGCGTCCCAGGTGAGGCTCGAGTGGGTGAGGTCGGTGACCTCGGCCTGGTAGGTCCCGGACGGGGCCTGCTTCCACATGAACTCCACCTGGCCGCTGGTGTCCGTCGTGCCAGTGAAGCTCTGGCAGTCGTCGTCGGTGCCGCACTCGAAGACACCGTCGCCGTCCGTGTCGTGGGTGAGGGTCATGGCCACCGAGGCGTCGGCGACCGGGTCATCGGAGGACTCGGCGGCTCCGTCGCCGTCGGAGTCCTGCTGGATCGTCACCGTGGACCTCAGGTGCGGCCCGGTGGTTCGGAATCCGATGTCCCAGACGTACATGTCGCCGGAGCCTCCGTCGGCCGTGTTGTCCACGGTGACCGAGATCGAGGCGCTGGACGTGTTGCCGCTGCTGTCCGTGGCCCGGGCGTCGAGGGTGTGATCCCCGTCGCTCTCCGCCGTGGTGTCCCAGGAGTCCTCGTAGAAGCCGGTCGAGGAGTTGTAGGTGGCGGTCTGGAAGGTGCCGCCGTCCACGGCCCACTCGACGGTCAGGCTGCCCGTGTCGTCCTCGGCGTCCGAGGCGTCGATCTGGATGGTCACGGTCCCGTTCACCGTCTCGCCGTCCGTCGGATTGTGCCAGGAGACGGTGGGCGGATCGTCGGTGGAGGTGGTCGCCGTGTCACAGCTCCCGTCGCCGCCGAAGGCGGCTCCGTTGACGAAGAGCATGGGCTCGGTGGAGCCCTTCTCGTTGTCGTAGCTGCACTCGTGGTTGGCCGTGCCCTCGGGCAGCGCGTCGCCGAGGATCGCGGCCTCGATGTCGTCCACGCCGGTGGCGGACTGGGCCGGCGAGAGCCCGTTGGCGTGGAGGTAGAGGGCCACCGAGCCGGCGAAGTGGGGCGCCGCCATCGACGTGCCGCTGATGGTGTTGTAGCCGCCGTCCTTCCAGGTCGAGAGGATGCAGACGCCGGGGGCGGCCACGTCCACCGTGCTGCCGTAGTTGGAGAAGTTCGCCAGCGACTCGTCTTCGTCGCTCCGGCAGGTGGGGGAGCCCACGCCGCCGCCCTTGCCGTCGAAGTCGGCCAGGGCCGAGACCGCGGTCACCTCGGGAAAGGCTTCCTTCACCCGGTCGTCGTTGCCGGCGGCCAGCGAGAAGACGACACCCTCGTTCACCAGCCCGCAGATGGCCTCGTGGACCGCGCCCGAGGAGCCGGTGCACTGCTCCGCGTCGTCGCTGGTCGTGATGCTCATGTTGGCCGAGGCGAAGTCGATGTCGCCGGTGGCCTTCCGCTCGGCCACCCAGTCGATCCCGGCCACCATGTCGTCGGTGAAGCAGAAGCCGCTGTTGCCGCAGACCCGGACGGCCCAGAGCGGGGTACCGGGCGCGACGCCGACGACGCCCGCGCCGTTGTCCACGGCGCCGACCGTTCCGGCCACGTGGGATCCGTGGCCGCTGCCGTCGTCCCAGTTGTCCGCGCCGCCGTTGGCGAAGTTGATGCCGCCCGCGACGTTCAGGTCCGGGTGGTCACCGTCGATCCCGGAGTCGATGATGGCGACGTCGAAGCCGACCCGGACGTCGTCGGTCGAGTCGATGTCGGCGTTCGGGTTCTTGTCGGTCTCGATCCGGTCGATCCCGGTGGGCAGGTCCTGGGCCGCGAAGGTGAAGGCCTCCACGGGCTCGACGCTGACGACCCGGGGGTCGTTCTGGATCGCGGCTATGGCCCGGTCCGGTATCGGCGCCGAGAAGCCCTTCACGGCGGTGCCGTAGACGTGATCGAGCTCGAAGCCGTGGGATCGGGCCAGCCCCTCGGCCGCGCCCCGGGCGTCGTCCAGGGACCGGTCGAAGAGGACGATGACCTCGCCCTGGGCGCCCTGAGCGGAGAAGCTGGGAGAGGCGGAGGAATCGGAGGCGGGCCGGGTCACGTCGTCCTGGCACGAGGCCAGGAAAACGAGGCTCACCATGCCCGCGCAGGTGAGGAGGCGCTTCAGGTGCATGGGGTCACTCCCTGTGAGATGCT